>NZ_JBDJPF010000005.1:0-180951 GCF_054957865.1 Streptomyces xingningensis | reverse complement strand
CGGCGTGCCGGACTCCGTCCGGCGGTTCGCGGGGTACCGCCGGATGGTCAGGGGGTCCATGGCACTCGGTGTTCGTGCAGATGGGACAGCACCGCATGATGCGCCTCCCACCCGTCCGGGAACTTCACCGCCACTCCCAGCCGCACCGGTTCCGTCGCCGGGTGTTCATCCAGCAGGCGGTCCACGCCCGCTCGGCAGACCATGATGCAGGCGTGCCGATGGCGCGAGGCCAGCACGCACAACCGGCCCGTCTCCAGGTGGAAGGCCGTGGCGTCGGGGCGGCCCGACAGCGGGTGCAGGACGACCGTCACATCGAACTCCCGGCCCTGGAGCCGGTTGGCGGTGTCCACCGTGACCCCGCTCACCCCCAGCCCGGTGAGGGCCTCGCGCACGGCCGCGGCCTGGTCGCGGTGGGCCGTGCCCACCGCGATGCGGGCGGCCGTGAGCGGTACCGCTTCGGCGGCCCGTTCGCTGGTCACCGCGCCGCCGCGGTCCAGCAGCCGGCGGACCACGCGGGCCACCGCGCCGACCGCCTCCGGATCCGTGCGCGGCGTATGGCGGGCGGGCAGCTCCAGCAGCCCCCACCCGGACTCCGCGGCCTCGTCCAGCACCCGGTCCGGGCCCGAGCCGTCGGAGCGCACGCCGAAGGCCAGCCGGCGGTCGCCGTGGCCGGTGCCGCTGCGGAAGGGGGTGTACGGATAGAAGGCGTCCGAGACCAGTGGCGCGGCCGAGGCGGGCAGCCGCCAGGAGACCGGCAACCGGTGCTGCGGAAGCCCCGGGTTGTGGGCGAGGAGCGTGCTCACCGCGCTCGCCGAGGGGTCATACGCCAGCCCCGCCCACTGCTCCGCACCGACCACGCTGAACGGATCCAGCTGCCCCGGATCCCCGACGAACAGCGCGCGCTCAAACAGGCCCGCCACCGCCAGCAGCGCGTCCGAACGCATCTGGTAGGCCTCGTCGACGATCGCCTGCCCCCAGGGCTCGGTGACCTTGGTGTGCGCCCACTTGGCGGCCGTGGAGACGACCACCTCGAGACCGGCCAGTTCGGCGGCCTTCGCGGAGGTCACCACGGAGTCCAGCGAATCGAGCGCCGGGTCGTAGGGGTGCGGCTCGCTGCTGTGCAGCCGCCCGACCGGTAGCTCGGCGTCCTGCTCGGCCAGGCGCAGCACCAGGTCGTCGACCTGGGCATTGGTCTGGGCGACGATCATCAGCGGGCGGCCCGCCCGGGCCAGCTCCAGCGCGGCCCGCACCACCAGGGTCGACTTGCCCGCGCCGGGCGGGGAGTCGACGACGACGCCGCGGTGCCGGGCGGCCAGGGTGTCGCGCAGGATCGCGGCGGTCGCGGCGGCTGCCGCCGCGGCCGGGTCGAAGGCGCCGGTGCGCGCCGCGGGCACGGTCGGGATCACAGGTAGTCCTCCGCGGTCACCGGGTCGGGCTGGTCGGCGGGGGCGCCCGGCGGACCGCCGTGGGTCCATGGCGTCCGCTCGGGCTCGGGCAGCTCGGGACCGCCCCTGGGCGCATGTTCGAAGAGCGTCCAGCAGACCTGATCGCCGACCTCGGGCACCGAGCCCGCGTCGGGGACCTTGCCGCGGCCCATGCCACCGGTCAGCCGCATGGTCAGCCCGCCCGGCCCGGCCGCCACCAACTCGGCGGACTGCACCCTGCCGTCCGCCAGCGCCCGGTGCAGCCGGGCCCGCTCGTCCGGCTGCGGCGCATCGTCCGTGCGGACGGTGACCAGCGGGCGCGGGCGCGGGACCTTGGCCTGCGAATACTCCATCACCACCGCGGTGACCTCCCCGGCGAACGCCTCGCCCGCAAGCCGCCGGGCGGCCATCACCAGCGGATCGTCCAGCGCCTCCTCGGCGTCCAGCCGGGCCTGCGCCGTCTCGCGGGCCGCGAGTTTGCGGGCCGCGGTCACCGCGTCGTCCCGCTTGGGCTGCGGGGGCTCACCGGCCCGCACCCGGTCACGGTGGCCGGTGTACGACCAGCGGTCGCGCTTCCAGCGCTCGGCGACCCTGGCCCCCTCCGGCAGGGTGCGCAGCAGATCGATGCCGTGCCACAGGGCATCCCAGGTGGGGCGCAGCTGCGACTCCAGGAGGGAGCGGATCTCCGCCTCGGCGTGCGAGGGGTCCTGACACAGTGTGCGGGCCCGGTCGTAGCGGGCGACGGCGGGCGCCAGCCGTCTGCTGTCGAAGACCGGGTCGGTGGCGGGACCGGCGGGCGGGTGGCGCAGCAGCCCCTCCGGGTCGCGCGCCAGCTCCGCGCGCAGCGCCGCCTCGGCGCCGGACAGGCCGTCCGGCGGGTCGATCCAGGCGAGCAGCGTGCCCAGGTGCTGGTCCTCCAGCGGGCTCTGGCCCGTCGCCCAGTGGCGGCTCAGCAGCTGGGTCATGGACAGCAGCAGCGAGGAGCCCGGGATCAGGGCCCGCTCCCCGAAGTGGGTGAGCCAGCGGCCCAGCAGCGGCACCCGTGGGGGAGCGGGGAACGCGGCGTCCGGATCCTGCTCGGCGGTGCGTCTGAACCGGGTGGACCGGCCGAGCAGCCGTACGTACTCCACGGCCGCCGCGCTCGGCACCAGCAGTTGCGGTGCCCGCGCGCAGAGCTCGACCCGGACCGTCGCCTTCCGGCCGGTCTCCGGGTCGGTCTCCTTGCGCTCCTCGGTGACGGTGTCGTCCGCGAACTCCTCGACATGGGGCAGCACCAGCTCGGCCAGCTCGGCGAGGAACGCGAACCGCAGCTCGCGGTCGCGTGGCTGGGCCACCGTCAGCAGCCGGGGCGCCCCCCGCTCGGTGCCGACCAGGGCGCCCAGGGGCGCGCCCGCCTCGCCGGCCGTGGTGAGGGGGACCAGCACCAACGGCCGTTCGGCCAGGTGCCGGTGGCGGACCGTCGCCAGGGGGTGCGCCCGGCCGTCCCGCAGCGCCCGCATCCGGGCGAGGGTGCCGATCAGCGACATGCGGCCGCCTCCCCGGTGGTGGCCGGGGCGGCGAGCGCCTCGGCGAGCAGCGCCGCCGCCCGGCGGAGCGCGGCGACCGCCGGGTCGCCCGCCCCCAGGGCCTGAACGGCAGGGGAGGCACCCCCGCCTCCCTCCGCGCCCTCGGCGGCGGCCAGCACCGATTCGACCGTGGTCAGGCCGCCGAGCTCGGCCCGGACCGCGCGGCCCAGCTGTTCGACCAGACCCGCCTGCCGGGCGCGGGCCCGGCAGTGGAAGGCGAGCTCGCACGCCGCCAGGCAGTCCGGCGCGTACGCCGCGGCCACCGACTCGACGGCGGCGGTCAGCTCCGCCGCCGGCCGGGCCGGGTCGAAGGTGATTCCGGCGGGCAGCCCGGCAGCGATCTCCTCGACGCGGGTGAGCCGGGACAGCTGGCGGCGGGTGGTGGCCAGCTGCTTGCGCAGGTCGACCAGGGCAGCGGCGGGCAGGTTGGAGAAGTCCTTGGGGCAGACCAGCAGGGCCCGGTCGCGCACCTTCCCGGTGGTCAGCCGCCCGGCCACGCCCTCCAGGGCGAGTGCGTAGACCGCGGCCTGGCGTGCCGCGGCGCCGACCTTGGCGGCGTCGGCCGAGCCGTCGACCATGGCGAAGGATTTGATCTCCACCACCGTCCAGTCGCCGTCGGGGTGCACGATCACCGCGTCCGGCTCCAGATAGGCGGGGGTGCCGGCGACGGGCAGTGCCAGCATGGGGTGGTCGAGGAACGCCCAGCGGCCCGCGGCCGTGGCCTCGCGCAGGGCCAGGGCGGTGCGCGCGGTGCGCCCTTCGGGGCCGGCGGCGGTCAGTTCGGGGGTGCCGACGCCGCCCGGCTCGGGCGGGGCCGCGCCCAGCTGCCCGCACAGCAGGCGGACCAGCTCCGCACCGCCGTCGGCCTTGACCCGGGCCTCGAAGGCATTGCCGCGGACGAAGGCGAACGGGGACTGCCCGAAGGTCGCCGGGGAGCCGAGGGCCCGGGCCAGCGCGCTCTTGTCCACCCCGGCGCCGTCGAGCAGGGCCCGCCGCCGGCAGCCGGGGTTGGCGGCCAGCGCCGCCAGGGCGCGGGCGTCCAGCGGGCGTGCCGGGACGGCCGGGCCGCGCAGCTCAGCGAGCCGCCGCCGCAGCACCGTCGGGGCTGCTGTCTCCGGCCTCGCCGGCCGGACCGCGGACCGTTTGGCGAGGGATGTCTCGAGGGATGGGGTCACTGGTGTCCGCCTCGCGAAGTCTCTCCGGCTCTTCCGGGCGGCTGTCACCGGCCGGGGAGCCGGGGGCGGTTGCGCCCGCAAGGGCAGTACGTGCCGAAGTCTTGCATCCGGCACTGACAATCGAGGGCGTCCCGGTGGTTTCGCCCGGTACGGCGCGGGTGAAGCGGCCCCGGATCGCCCCGGCGAGCCGCAGCGCGGGCCCGGAGAGCAGGTAGCCGGCGCCCATCACGGCGACCCCGGCGACGGCGTCCAGGGAGTAGTGGTTGGCGGTGCCCATCACCACGAGGGCGATGGCCAGCGGGTAGCCGACTCCGACGATCTTCGCCCAGCTCCCCCTGCCGTGGCGCCACAGCGCGATTCCGCACCACAGCGCCCAGCCGACGTGCAGGCTCGGCATCGCCGCGTACTGGTTGGTGAGTCCGCCGAGGCCGCGCGGGGCGCTGGCGTCGGCGCCCCACCAGCCGTATGAGGAGTACTGGTGCATGGTGTCCACGAACCCGTAGCCGTCCCCGAGCAGCCGGGGCGGGCAGGTGGGCAGCAGGGTGAAGCCGATGAGGCCGATCAGGGTGGAGATCAGCAGCCAGGTCCGCAGCCGGCGGTAGTGCTCGGGACGGCTTCTGAAGAGCCAGATCAGGATGACCGGGGTGAGGACGTAGTGCAGGGCGGCGTAGGCGAAGTCGGCCGGTATGCCGAGGGCCGGAGTGTCGGTGAACAGCCGATTGAGCGGCTGTTCGAAATTTATTCGAAATGTCTTTTCGAAGTCGAGGATCGACACACCGTGATCGACGGCTGACCGCACATCGCCACGGGCCAGCAGTCGACCTGCCGAGTACAGCGCGTACACAAGGGCTATCAAGGGCAGTTCGGTCCACCAGCGCGGCCGCTTCCCGAGTGGTGCGGTGCGGTACATCCGGACGCTCTCCATGTGTTCAGGCGGCCAACAAGCGCGCATGCAACCGTACGGTGTACGTCACATCGATCGCACACCGCCCCGCGACTTCCCGGAAAGGCCGAGTTCGCCCGTTGTTCGGCCCCGCTTCTGGGGGTATGAGGGTGGGGACGCCGGGGGACGCCCACAGGGTTGCCTGGGGCACAAGTGAGTGATGATAGAGCGTAGGCAGACCGGACCCCAGTCGAAAATCTTCTCATTCCGGGTCATATTTCACGGTCTGTAGCAAAAGTCACCGAAGTATCGGAGGGGCTCCTTCATGGCACCGCGCATCCTGCTGGCCCGGCACGGACAGACCGAGTGGTCACTGTCCGGCAAGCACACCGGCCGCACGGACATCCCGCTCCTGGACGAGGGGCGGCGCGGTGCCAAGCTGCTGGGCGAGCGGCTGCACCGCACGCCATGGGACGCCCTGCCCGGTGTCGAGATCCGTACCAGCCCCCTGGTGCGCGCCAGGGAGACCTGTGAGCTGGCCGGCTTCGGGGGCCGGGCGAGCACCTGGGACGCGCTGCTGGAGTGGGACTACGGGGCGTACGAGGGGATGACCCCGGCCGAGATCAAGGCGGGCCGCCCGGACTGGTTCATCTGGCGCGACGGCGTTCCCGAGGGGGAGACCCTGGCCGGGGTCTCGGCCCGGGCGGACCAGGTCGTCGACTGGGCGCGCTCGTCCGACCGCGATGTGCTGATCTTCGCCCACGGCCACATCCTGCGGGTCATCGGCGCCCGCTGGCTGGGCCTGGACGCCTCCTTCGCCGCCCGCATCCGCCTCGACCCCACCTCGCTGTCCATCCTCGGCTGGGCCTACGACGCCCCCGCGATCGAGCGCTGGAACGACACGGGGCACCTGGCCTAGACCTGGCCTAGACAGCCTGCCGGGCCTCCGCGTACCGGGCCTCCGCGTACCGGCCGAGGAAGGCCGCGACCGCGGGCTCGCCGCGGTGTCCGTGCAGCACCCGGGCCGCGCCGGCCAGCATGGTGCGGATGCGCGCCGACTGGACCCGGGTGAGCAGATCCAGGGCCCGCTCCGCCGTGGCGGCGGCCGCATCGGGTGCGCCGCCCCGCGCCAGGTCGCCCGCCAGCTGGGTGGTGTACAGGGTGATGTTGCGCGCGAAGTGCGGGTTCTGGAGGACGACCGCCTGGTGGGCGTGGGTTGCGGCCCGCGACCAGTCGCCGAGCGCGGACCAGCACTGGGCCTCCAGCCCCTCCAGCTCCGCCTCGCCGAAGAACGTCATCCACTCCGGGTCGGCGTCGCCCGGGCCCCGTCCGAAGAACGTCCGGGCCCGCAGCAGGGCATCCTCGCAGGCCGTACGGTCGCCCAGCCCGGCCCAGCCACCCGCCTCCCGCAGCGTCAGCAGTGACATCAGCCGCGCCGAGCCCAGCCGGTGGCCCGCGTGCTGGGCGGCCAGCGCGGCCCGCAGCGCCTCCCTCGGCCGGCCCGCGTCGCGAGCGAGGAACGCGGCGTTGCAGAAGGCATGCGCCTCGAGCCCCGCGTCCCCGGTGACCCGGGCGGTGGCGAGCGCCTCCGCGTAGTGCGAGCGGGCGTCGGCGACCCGGCCCGAGTCATGGGCCAGCCAGCCGACCGAAATGGAGAGCTCGCCCGCGCCCGTGTGCAGCCGGTCGGCCACCGACTGCCGGTGTGTCGCGGCGTCGAGCAACTGGTAGGCCGCTCGCAGCGGTCGTGCGGCGCGCTGGTAGAGGGCGTCCGCGCCATGCCGGTCGTCGAGCAGCCGGATGTGCCGAACGGCCCGCTCGATGGCCGAGGCCTCGGCTTCGCCGGCCCGGCGCGGCGCGGGGATGCCGGGGGCACCGCCCAGCGAGGCGGCGGCCACGGCGGTCGTACCACTGGTCATGAACGCGCGACGCAACACGTCGCTCACCTCGTTGCTGGGGAAGTAGCTGGGGAAGTCGCTGGAGTTGTCGTCCCGGGGGCCGTCGGGAAAGACGGTGCCGGCTTGGTGGTACCCGGGATCAGGGGCATGGCTCCCTATGGGGCGCTCGGTGTGTGCGAGTGGCGCGTTGTCTTTTTCGCGCGCTCCCTTTCCGCGCACTGTTTCGCGCGGCAGGAAGCCCATGTCCATCGGCTCGCGGCCGGGGAACATATGCCGGAAGACCCGTTCATAGGCGTAGTTGGGGCAGCGGATCTCGCCGGATTCGACCCGCCCGATGTACCGCGCGTCACAGGAGACCTGCTCGCCGATCTCACGGGCCGCCCGCCGTACGGCCGCCGCGAATTCCCCAGGTGAGCGCTGGCCTCGCAGCTCCCGGAAGGCGGTGTTGGGGCGGTGGGTGCGGGATGCGGGAGGTGAAGGGGACGCATGGGGTGAGGTCATGGCGGACCCTCTCCTGGCGAGTGCCGCCCCGGGTGCCGCCGCGGGGCGGGCGGCTGTGCTGCCGTGCGGCGGAGACGACCGTACCGGCTATGGGGATTCCTGTACGTCCGGTTTGACTACAAAACGGATATCTCACTCGCGATCCGCCATGAACTGCCATCCTTTGTGGCGGCGTGGCGCCGTAGCCGTTGACGGGCCGGGGCAGTTGAAGCACGTGAACATCCCGGTGCAGGCGGATACGTGCGGAGGAGGGGTTTCCCTTGGCGGAGACCGGAGTGAACGCCGGAGTGAACATCGGCGGCTCGCGGGAAAGCGCACCGTGCGACCTGGTGACCGTGCCCGCCCGGCAGGGTCTGGAGGCGGTCGACATCCTGCGGCTGCGCGACGGCGTGGGGCCCGTGCTGCACGACGGCGACTGCCGCACCCTCGGCTTCCTGGTGCCCCCCGGTACCGCGGCCGGCTGGGACCTGCCGGGCAGTGCCTGCACCCAGACCTACGGCCGGGTCTCCCGCGCGGGCCTCGGCGAGCCGCCCGTCACCGGCACCGGCTGGCTGGTCGCACCGGATGCCGCGCTCTCGGCCGCGACGGACCCCGTGGTGCTGCGCGCCGCGCTGGGCGAGGCGGCCCGCACGATCGAGGCGGTCGACCGCTGCCGGTGAGGCGCGTCCGCCGCACCGGGCGATACTTGCCGGATGGCAAAGGGCAGGAACAGGCAGGGACGCGGCCGCACCACGCAGCCGACCGCGGCCGCGCGGGTGACCGGCGGCCTCGCCGAGCTGCTGCCGGACCGTGACCGTCCGCACGCCTGGACGCTGCTGATCGACCGGGCCCCGCAATCCCATGTGGACCTCGACGACCCCACCCGCCTCGACTTCGCCTACCAGCGCAGGCTCGGTCATATCGCCGATCTCGCCGCTCCGCCCGGCAATCCCCTCCAGGTCCTCCACCTGGGCGGCGGCGCATTCACCCTCGCCCGCTATATCGCCGCCACCCGGCCCCGTTCCACCCAGCAGGTCTTCGAGATCGACGCACCGCTGACCGAGTTCGTACGGCGCGAGCTGCCCCTGGAGCCCGGCCGGCGGATCCGGATCCGCGGCGGCGACGCCCGGGAGGGGCTCGCCAAGGTGCCCGACGGCTGGGCCGACCTGATCATCGCCGATGTCTTCAGCGGTGCCCGCACCCCCGCCCACCTCACCAGCACCGAGTTCACCGCCGAGGTGCGCCGGACGCTGCGGACCGGCGGCTGCTACGCGGCGAACCTCGCGGACGGGCCGCCCCTCGCCCACCTCAGGGCACAGCTCGCCACGGTACGGACCGTCTTCCCCGAGCTGTGCCTGACCGCCGACCCGGCCGTGCTGCGCGGGCGGCGGTTCGGCAATGCCGTGCTGCTCGCCTCCGACCGCGCGCTGCCGGTCGCCGAGCTCACCCGGCGCTGTGCCACCGACCCGCACCAGGGCAGGGTCGAACATGGGCGCGCGCTCGAGGACTTCACGGGCGGGGCGATCGCGGTGACGGACGCCACCGCCCGCCCGTCACCCGAACCGCCGCCCTCCGTCTTCGACTAGGGCGTGCCCGGCAGCCGGCCGGTGCGGATCAGCTCCGCGTACCAGCGGGCGCTGGTCTTGGGCGTACGGGCCAGGGTGGTGTAGTCGACGTGCACCACGCCGAAGCGCTTGCCATAGCCGTACGCCCACTCGAAGTTGTCCAGCAACGACCAGATGAAGTAGCCCCACACATCCGCGCCGTCGGCGAGCGCGCGCGACAGCGAGTCCAGGTGGGCCCGCAGATAGGCGACCCGCTCCGGGTCGTGCACCGTGCCCCGCGCATCCGGGGTGTCCGCATAGGCGGCGCCGTTCTCGGCGATGGCGAGGGGCAGCCCTGGGGCCTCCCGGGTGAAGCGCATCAACAGCTCGTGGAGGCCGGTGGGATCGACGGTCCAGCCCATCGCGGTCCGCTTGCCGGGGGAGTGGTGGAAGGCGATGTCCTGGGTGCCGGGGTAGGCGGAAGGGGCGGGCGAGGGGCCGTTGTCAGTGGCGGCTGATACCACTGAAGGCGTGTAGTAGTTGATGCCCAGCCAGTCGAGGGGGTGCTTGATGACATCGGTGTCGCCATCGCGGACGAACGACCAGTCCGTGATCTTCGCAGTGTCGGCGAGCAGGTCGGAGGGGTATGCGCCCCGGAGCATGGGGCCGGTGAAGATACGGGTGGCCAGGGCGTCGATGCGCCGTTGAGCGTCCAGGTCCGCGGGGGCGGAGGTGCGGGCCCTGACCGCGCTCGGGTTGAGGACCACGGAGATCCGGGCATCCCGGGGGAGCGTGGCGCGCAGCGCCTGCGCACCCAGCCCATGCGCCAGATTGAGGTGGTGGGCGGCGCGCAGCGCGGCGGCGGCGTCCGTGCGGCCGGGGGCGTGGACGCCCGCCGCATAGCCCAGAAAGGCGCTGCACCAGGGCTCGTTGAGGGTGGTCCACAGCCCCACGCGGTCGCCCAGCGCGCGGGCGACCAACTGGGCGTAGTCCGCGAAGCGGTGCGCGGTGTCCCGCTCGGGCCAGCCGCCCGTGTCCTCCAACTCCTGTGGCAGATCCCAGTGGTAGAGGGTCAGCACCGGCTGGATGCCATGCGCGAGGAGGTCGTCCACCAGTTCGCGGTAGAAGTCGAGGCCGCGTGCGGAAGCGGGGCCCCGGCCGGTGGGCTGGACGCGCGGCCAGGAGACGGAGAAGCGGTAGGCGCCCAGGCCCAGTTGGGACATCAGGCGGACGTCCTCGCGATGCCGGTGGCGGTGGTCGTCCGCGATGTCCCCGGTGTCGCCGCCGAGGACCTTGCCGGGGGTGTGGGAGAAGGTGTCCCAGATGGAGGGCGTACGGCCGTCCTCGTGGACCCCGCCCTCGATCTGGTACGCGGCGGTCGCCGCGCCCCAGACGAAGCCGGGTGGGAATTGCATGACCATGCGGATCTCCGAGACGTGGGGGGAAGGATGTCAGCCCTTGAGCGCGCCGTGCATGATGCCGCCGACGATCTGGCGGCCGAAGAGCGTGAAGGCGAGCAGCAGCGGCAGCGTGCCCAGCAGCGCACCGGCCATGACGACGGCCTGGTCCGGCACATAGCCGCGGCCGAGCCCGGTGAGCGCCACCTGGACGGTCGGGTTCTCCTGGGTCAGCGCGATGACCGGCCAGAAGAAGTCGTTCCACGCCTGGACGAAGGAGAGCATCCCCAGCACGGCCATCGCGGGCCGGGCGACGGGGAAGACCACATGCCATATCAGGCGCAGGCTGCCGGCGCCGTCCACCCGGGCCGCCTCGATCAGTTCGGCCGGCAGCGCCTCCACCAGGTACTGCCGCATGAAGAACACCCCGAAGGCGCTGACCAGGGTGGGCAGCACCACCGACGGCAGCCGGTCGGTCCACCCCAGATGCGCGATGACCATGAAGAGAGGGACGACGGACAGCTGCGGCGGCACCATCATCGTGCCGATCGTCAGCGCCAGCAGGACGTTCTTGAACCGGAACCGCAGCTTGGCGAAGGCGAAGCCGGCGATCGTGCAGAACAGCACCGTGCCCAGCGCGATGGTCCCGGCCACCAGCACCGTGTTCAGCAGGGCGAGCCCCATATGGGCGTCGCTCCAGGCCCTGCCGAGGTTCTTGGGCAGATTCCCGCCGAACCAGAGGGGCGGCGGGGTGCGGGCCAGCCGGGTGTTGTCCTGGGAGGCGGCGATCGCCGTCCACACCAGGGGGAACAGCGAGCCGGCGGTGAACAGCAGCAGCACGGCATAGGCCACCGGCCCGGCCCGCAACCGGTGCCGGGCGGAGGGCCTGTCCGGGGTGATCGGGGTGATCGTCATGGTGGCCACTCACCGGTCCCGGCGCAGTCGGCGGGCGAAGAGCCCGTAGACCGCGGCGATCAGCAGCAGGATCAGGAACATGGCCCAGGCGACGGCCGAGGCGCGCCCGAGGTGGAAGTTGAACCAGCCCTGTTCATAGAGGTAGAGCCCGAGCGTCTGGAACTGCCGCGACGCCCCGCCCTTCTGCCCGCCCGCTCCGCCGAACAGCAGTGGTTCACCGAAGAGTTGGGTCGCGCCGATGGTGGAGACGACAACGGTGAAGGCGATCGTCGGCCGCAGCGCGGGCACGGTGATGTGCCGGAACTGCCGGGCGCGCGAGGCTCCGTCCAGGGCCGCCGACTCATAGAGCTCGTCCGGGATCGCCTGCATGGCCGCCAGGTAGATCAGCGTGTTGTAGCCCGTCCACCGCCAGATCACGATCGAGGAGACCGCGAACTGCGCGCTCCAGGTGCCGTTCTGCCAGTCCAGGGGGTCGATCCCCACGGTGCCCAGCGCCCAGTTGACCATCCCGTAGTCGCGTCCGAAGAGCATCACAAAGACGAGGGAGGCCGCGGCGACCGAGGTGGCGTACGGGGTCAGCAGTGCGACCCGCCAGAAGGCCGCGGCCCGCAGCCTGCTGTGCAGCAGGTGCGCGAGCCCCATGGCCATCAGCAGCTGCGGCACGGTCGACAGCACGCCGATGGTGAAGGTGTTGCGCAGTGCGTTCCAGAAGAAGTCGTCGTCCAGCAGCCGGAGGTAGTTGTGCGCCCCGGCCCACTCCAGGTGGTCCGGCGTCGTCAGCTCCACCCGGTGCAGTGAGACCCAGCCCGTGTAGAGGAGGGGGAAGAGCCCGAATGCGGCGAAGAACAGGAAGAAGGGCGCCACCAGGGCGTAGGGGCCGTAGCGGACGTCCCAGCGGTGGCGGCGGCTGCGCCAGGCGGCGCGCCTGCCCCGGTCCGGCCGGTGGTTGTGCGGGCGCTCGCCGGGAGTGGCGCCGGGGTCCTCCACCGCCGCGGTCGTGGCGGTCATTCGTCCACCGCGTTCCGGATCTCCTTCTGTGCCGCCGCCCAGCCCGCCCGCGGGGACTTGCCCTGCTGTTCGACCTGCGGGATGCCGACGTCGGTGAACGCCGATCCGATCTGCTGCTCATGGGGGCCGATCACCAGGGTGGGCACCCCCCGGGCCGCCACGGCGAAGATCTTCCCGGTGGGGGCGCCGCCGAAGTAGGGGTTCCGTGCCTCCCTGACCTGCGGCATGGCGTAGGAGGCCGGGGTGGAGGGGATGCTCGCCTGCCGGGCGAAGAGCGTGGCCTGCTGTGCGGGAGCGGTCAGCCAGGCCGCGAGCTCGATCGCCGCCGCCCGGTGCCGGGCCGCCCTGGGCACGGCCAGGAAGGAGCCGCCCCAGTTGGCGGGCCGGGGGGCGGCCGCCACATCCCACTGGTTCCGCCCGGCGTCACCCGCCTTCTCCTTGATGTAGCCGAGCATCCAGGGCGGGCAGGCGACGGTGGCGAAGCGGCCGTTGGCATAGGCCTGGTCCCAGGGCTTCTCGAACTGCTTGAGCCGCGCGGTCAGCCCCTCCCGCACGGCCTGCATGGCCAGGTCCCAAGAGGCCTTGACGGCCGGGCTGTTGGCGTAGATCGGGTGACCCCGGCGGTCGTAGTAGCGCTCGGGGTGGGCGTGCACGGCGGCGTTGAAGATCCCGGCCGCCGAGTCGGTGAAGACCGTCCCCTTGGGTGCGTGCTTCCGGTAGGCCCTGCCGGTGTCGAGGTACTTCTGCCAGTCGCCGGCCCACAGCCTGCCCACCGCGTCCCGGTCCGTGGGCAGCCCGGCCCGGTGGAAGAGGTCCTTGCGGTAGCACATGGCGATCGGCCCGATGTCCGTGCCGAGCCCGATGGTCCTGCCGTCTCCGGTGGTGGCCTGTGCCCACTTCCAGTCCAGCCAGGTGCTCCGGTGCACGCCGGGTGCCTTGGACAGGTCCTCGAACAAGTCGCCCTGGGCGGCCGCCACATCGTGGATGTCGCCGACCTCGACGGCCTGGATGTCGGCCAGGCCGCTGCCCGCCGCCAGGTGGGTCAGCAGCTGCGGGTAGTAGATGTCATTGCGCTCGATCACGCTTTCCTTGATCGTGACGCCGGGGTGCAGTCGCTCGTACTCCGCATAGAGCCCGGCCTGCTGGTAGCCGAAGACCCCGAAGGTGCCCACCGAGATCGTGGTCCCCCCGCCCTGGCCGGGCCCGGCGCAGCCGCCGAGCGCGCCGGCGATGAGCACCAGCGACGCCAGATGGGTCCGGATGCTGCTGCGCATGGCGTCCTTCCTGGTGCCCAGGCGCTCCGCTGGAAGTGAGGTCATGCGACTGCGGGCCGTCGGTGGCTGGTCGCGGGGACCAACTGCGGTGCCGTTGAAAGGTTGCCGCATCCTGGCGGAGAGTCAAGGACGCGGGCACACCCGGTATGACGTGGTCAACATCGGTCCGTCCGACACCCCCGCCCCCGGCGGCCCACGGTCCCGCCCCGCCCCAAAGTGTTCTGCTAACTCTTGCCACATGACTGCTCACCGTAAGTGGCGAATCGCCGCCACGCTCTGTCTGTCCGTACTCCTCGTCCCCGCCGCCGGGTCCGCCGCCGGTGCGGTGACCGGGCCCTCACCCCACCGCCCGGAGCGGGCCCCGGCCGGCTGTCCGGTCGGTGACCTCTGCGCCTACGGCGGCGCCAACTACACGGGCCAGGTCACCAGGCTCCGGGGTGACATCAGGGACCTGCAGCACACCCGCTCCCTCGACCATGTGGAGTCGCTCTACAACCATGGCAGGTCCGAGGTGACCGTCTGGGACCAGAAGGACTTCAAGGGGCATGCGGTCACCCTGGCGCCGGAGCACGGGGAGCGGAACCTGCCCCATAACTTCGGGCACCGGGTCGTCTCCCAGAAGTGGGGCAAGGCAGCCAAGGGCTGACGGTCCCTCATGCGCCGGTGGGCGCAGCGCCGAGGGCCCGGTCTGCTTCCGCAGACCGGGCCCTCGGCTCTTCAGGGTGAGTAACGGGACTCGAACCCGCGACATCCTGGACCACAACCAGGTGCTCTACCAGCTGAGCTATACCCACCGCGCCCGGTGTGTTTCCCACCGGCCGAGAAAAAGTGTACAGGGTCCTCAGGGGTGCTCGCTCCCGCCTTTCGCCGAGTCGGGAGCGAGCTGCGTCACTGCTCCTGGCAGTGTCGTCACCCCTGAACGGGCAGGACGTGCCTGGCCGCGATCGCCTTTGCCGTGTCGGAGTCCGGGCCGGGCTGGGGCACGAAGACCGCCTCGCGGTAGTAGCGGAGCTCGGCGATCGACTCGCGGATGTCGGACAGCGCTCTGTGGCTGCCGTTCTTCTTGGGACTGTTGAAGTAGGCGCGCGGGTACCAGCGCCGGGCCAGCTCCTTCACCGAGGAGACATCGACGATCCGGTAGTGCAGGTGGCTCTCCAGGGCGGGCATGTCCCGCAGCAGGAAACCGCGGTCGGTGCTGACCGAGTTTCCGCACAGCGGGGCCTTGCCCGGCTCCGGGGCAAACTCGCGGACGTACGCCAGGACCCGCCGCTCTGCTTCCTCGAGCGTCGTCCCGCCGTCCAGCTCCGCGAGCAGCCCGGAGGCCGTGTGCATCTGGCGCACCACCTCGGGCATGGTGGTCAGGGCCTCGGCGGGCGGGCGGATCACGATGTCCACACCGTCGCCGAGGATGTTCAGCTCAGAGTCGGTGACCAGGGCGGCCACCTCGATGAGCGCGTCGTCCGACAGCGAGAGCCCGGTCATCTCGCAGTCGATCCACACCATGCGATCGTTCATGAGACTCACCCTACGGGGCGTTCCCGCTGGCCGGGCAGGTGAGGGCTATAGAGATCGGAATCCGGTTTACCGGGATCCGTGACATTTGGACCGTGACCCACCCCATGGGTGATATGCCCGGGATGCATGCCGTGCCCGCCTGGTCCGCCATGGTGCGGCGGACCGCCCAGGGGCGCTCCGGTGACGGCATGGGCGGCGGCCAGGGCCGTGCGCCGCATGGCCATCACCGATGACGGTTCCCCGGATCTGGGCTCGCCGATCTCCGCCCGGTCGAATCGGTCGCTCCGCTCCGCCCGGTCCGGCCGCTCGCCCCGTTCCGGCCGGTCGGTCGGGCCTCCCTGGGGCCGGCGTGCCCGGTAGGCGGCCCGGTAGGCGGCCGGGGAGGAACCCAGCTGCCGGCGGAAGTGGCCGCGCAGGGCCACCGGCGAACGGAACCCACAGCGCCCGGCGACCTCGTCCACGGAGTAGTCGGAGGTCTCCAGGAGCCGCTGTGCCTGCAGCACCCGCTGGGTGATCAGCCACTGGAGCGGCGCGCTGCCGGTGAGCGAACGGAACCGCCGGTCGAAGGTGCGGCGGCTCATATAGGCACGGGCGGCCAGGGTCTCCACGTCGAACTGCTCGTGGAGGTGCTCCAGCGCCCAGGCGACGACCTCGGCGAGCGGGTCGGCGCCGATCTCCTCTGGTAAAGACCGGTCGAGGTAGCGCTCCTGCCCGCCGCTGCGGCGCGGTGGTACGACGAGCCGGCGGGCCAGGGCCCCCGCGGCGTCGGCGCCGTGATCGGTGCGGACTATGTGCAGGCATAGATCGATGCCTGCCGCGGTGCCCGCGGAGGTCAGTACGTCACCGTCGTCGACGAAGAGCTCCCGGGGGTCCACATGGACCGACGGATAGCGCTTGGCGAGCGTCGGCGCGTACATCCAGTGGGTGGTGGCGGGTCTGCCGTCGAGCAGGCCCGCGGCGGCCAGCACAAAGGCCCCGGTGCACAGCCCCACGATGCGGGCGCCCTCTTCATGGGCCCGGCGCAGCGCGTCGAGTGCGCCGGGCGGTGGCGGCTGGGTGATCGACCGCCAGGCCGGTACGACGACGGTGCCGGCCCTGGAGAGCGCCTCCAATCCGTATGGTGCGGTCAATTCCAGGCCGCCGGTTGTTCGCAATGGCACATCTTCGCCCGCGCACACCAGCAAGCGGTAGCGGGGAACTCCGGCGTCCTGTCGGTCGATTCCGAACACGGAGAGCGGAATGGAGCTTTCGAAGATGGGGCCGCCGCTGAAGAGCAATACGGCGACGATCTCCCGGCGGCGGCGTCCGGAGAGCTTGCGCACGGTCTCCGGTACGGCCGTGGAGTCCTGGCTCATGGCGCTAAGCCCCCCTCGGCGGTCGAGTCCTCTCGGTCCTGCACGTTTCCCCTCGGTCCTGAACGGTTCCCCCGCCGGTCATGGCCAAGATCGAATCTACTGGGTCGGATGTAGTCGCGGTGACCAGTTCACCACCCGGCTCTATGTCGACATGACAACTTGGCGCGAAGCGTTCGATCACGAAGCGTTGCACTTGCAGGGCCTGCTGAAAAGTACGCCTCTCGCCCCTGCCCAATCCCCGTAGGGTGCAACCGTGACCGGCGGTCCTTTCCTTGCTGGTCGCCCGGCTGTTGGGAGCGGCTGGGGCCAAGGAATGGACTTCGGCCCGAAGTTGGCCGAAAACCTATGGTGCATGCGTAAGAAAGCTCAGTCGACGGCCGTACCTGCGCCCGGATGGCGGGCTCCGCGATGCGTACCGGCGCCGGTACGGCCATGTCGCCCGCGGTGCGGTACGGCCTGCTCGGTGACGATCCGGGCCGCGGTGCGCTCGGACCGGCGCAGCAGGGCGCGGCACGCGCAGGTGACGGCCACCAGGCCGGCGGCGCATCCCGCGGCGCCCCCGAAGGACTGACCGCACATCAGCAGGACGACCGGGACCAGCACACAGCTGAACACCGCCCAGCGGACCACGTCGCTCACCGGATCGGGGGATTCCCGCTCGGTGTCGTCGTTCTGGGCGTCATCACGGGTTCCGGGCACGGAGCGGCTCCCTGGTGGCGGCTGCTGGCGGTAGTACAACGGCGGTTCGGCGTGTGGGTCACTCGGGGAGCGGGCAGGGGTGGTGGGACCGGGGCATTGCGCTCCGCGCTGCCCTCGTGCATGCTCCGGTGAACGCTCTCCCGTTCACCGTCACACCCGTTGAGGGGGCACCGCGTGCCGCACCTTCTGGCCGGGCGTCCGGCACTCACCGGCCCCGTCGGGGCGGTGCGACCCGCCGCGGCGTCCGGGTCGGCCGTCCCGGCACCGTGTGCCGCGGGTGTCCGGTGGTGTGGGGGCGTGCCGCACAAGGACCCTCTGGGCACGTCGTGAGTGGCGCCGTACCCTGGGGGGTAAGCCCTTGAAAAGATGAATCCCGGACGGATTTTTCCACCTCCGTCCGTCCCGCACCGCACCCGTCCCGCGACAACTGCACTCAGTCCACCGCCGATCCCTCCGCAAGAGGACTTCCTTCGCCGAGACATCCATGGCCGGTCACGAATTCTCCGAACCCGCGGACCGCAAGCGGGTCGCCGATCAAACGGCGCACCCCGAAGCGGCGGAAGAAACACGTCATTCCTGCGACCCGGCGTTCCAGCACGGTGTCGTGGTGGGCTTCGACGGTTCCATGTCGAGTGAACGAGCGCTTGCGTATGCAATCGGCATGGCCCGGCGCTCGGGCTCGGGGCTGATCATCGTCCATGTCGCCAACCGGTTGCCGACGACCGTGTGGGCGGGCTGTGAGCCACCGGTCTTTGTCGATGTGCCGGACCATCGCACCGAGGTCCTCGGGCTCGAGCTGGCCTGCGCCGACTATCTTTCCGAGGTGCCCTGGATCCTCGTCGAGCGTGGTGGGGACATCTGCCATGAACTGGAGGAAGTCGGCCGGGAGTACGCGGCCGACGCCATTGTGGTCGGCTCGACGCATGGCATCGTCGGCCGGATCTTCGGCTCGGTGGCGGGGCGGCTGGCCCGGCGCGCACAGCGGCCGGTTGTCGTCATCCCCTGACCGACACTCCCTGCCGGTGTGTCAACTCACTGCTGGGGCAAGGGGAATGTGTTGTGCCGTCGTTGACGGCGGACGCAATTTACCCATGCGTAGGGGTGGATGATGCCTCGGTCGCGGGTAGAACACCGGCATGTGCGTGCTGCCGGACGGGAGGTGACGGTTCCCGGGACCGGCGGCATCACCGCCGGCGCGAGGGCGACGCCGGCACGGGGAGGCGGACTCCCCGCGCGTTTGGTGGCACGCGCGGGGAGCGCCGTCGGTCACCCCTATTCCACCGTGACGGACTTCGCCAGGTTGCGGGGCTTGTCGATGTCCCGGCCCATGGCCTTCGCCGTGTAGTAGGCGAAGAGCTGGAGTGGGATGCCCATCAGGATCGGGTCCAGCTCGTCCTCGTTCTTCGGCACCACGACGGTGTGGTCGGCCTTCTCCTGCTCCTGGTGCGCGATGGCGAGGATGCGGCCGCTGCGGGCCTTGATCTCCTCCAGCGCGGCCCGGTTCTTCTCCAGCAGCTCGTCGTCCGGCACGATCGCGACGGTCGGCATCGCGGGCTCGATCAGGGCCAGCGGGCCGTGCTTGAGCTCGGAGGCCGGGTAGGCCTCGGCGTGGATGTACGAGACCTCCTTGAGCTTCAGCGAGGCCTCCCGCGCCACCGGGTAGCCACGGACCCGGCCGATGAACATCATCGACTTGGCGTCGGCGTACTCCGCGGCCAGCTTCTCGATCTCGGCCTCGTTCGCCAGGATCTCGGCGATCTGGGCGGGCAGCTTGCGCAGGCCTTCGATGATCCGCTTGCCGTCGGCGACGGACAGGTCACGGGTGCGGCCCAGGTGCAGTGCGAGCAGCCCGAAGGAGACCACCATGTTGGTGAAGCACTTGGTGGAGACGACACAGACCTCGGGGCCGGCGTGCACATAGATGCCGCCGTCGGTCTCCCGGGCGATCGCCGAGCCGACCACGTTGACCAGGCCCAGCACCCGGGCGCCCTTGCGCTTGAGCTCCTGGACGGCGGCCAGCACGTCATAGGTCTCACCGGACTGGGAGACTGCGATGTAGAGGGTGTCGGGGTCCACCACCGGGTTGCGGTAGCGGAACTCGGAGGCGGGCTCGGCGTCGGCGGGGATCCGGGCCAGCTCCTCGATCATCTGGGCGCCGATCTGGCCGGCGTGGTAGGAGGTGCCGCAGCCCAGGATCTTCACCCGGCGCACCGCGCGGGCGTCCCGGGCGTCGAGGTTGAGGCCGCCCAGGTGCACGGTGGAGAAGCGGTCGTCGATCCGGCCGCGCAGCGCACGGTCCACGGCGTCGGCCTGCTCGTGGATCTCCTTGTGCATATAGGTGTCGTGGCCGCCCATGTCGTACGACTCGGCCTCCCACTCCACGGTGGTCGGCTGGGCGGAGGTGGTGGACCCCTCGGTGGTGTAGGTGCGGTAGTCGTCGGCCTTGAGGGTGGCCATTTCGCCGTCGTCCAGGGTGACGACCTGCCGGGTGTGGCTGACCAGGGCGGCGACGTCCGAGGAGACGAACATTTCCTTCTCGCCTATGCCCAGCACCACGGGGGAGCCGTTGCGGGCGACGACGATGCGGTCCGGGAAGTCGGCGTGCAGCACGGCGATGCCGTAGGTGCCCTCGATGTGCCGCAGCGCCTCGCGGACCTTCTCCTCCAGGGTGGGGGCCTGGGAGCGGCCGATGAGGTGGGCGAGCACCTCGGTGTCGGTGTCGGAGACAAAGGTGATGCCCTCGGCCGTCAGCCGGGCGCGGAGGTCGGCGGCGTTGTCGATGATGCCGTTGTGGACGACCGCGACCTTCTCCTCGGCGTCCAGGTGGGGGTGAGCGTTGATGTCGTTGGGGGCGCCATGGGTGGCCCAGCGGGTGTGCGCGATGCCGGTGGTGCCCGCGAAGCGCTTGGGCAGCCGCGACTCCAGCTCCCGTACGCGGCCCTTGGCCTTGGCGGCCTTCAGACCGCCGCCCTTGCCGCTGGAGTGGAGGGCGATCCCGGCGGAGTCGTAGCCGCGGTACTCCAGTCGCTGCAGACCTTCGAGCAGCAGCGGAGCGACATCACGCTTGCCGATGTAACCGACGATTCCGCACATGGCGGGACCTCCCTGGGACAGACGGTTCAATGGATGCTCGGCAAGGCGGCAGAAGCCGCCGCCCTCAGCCGTAGACGATGCGGCGCAGCTGCCGCAGTGAGAGCTCGGGCGGGGCCACCGCGCGGTGCGGCAGCTCGGCCGCGATCCGTTCAAAGATCTCCGCGTTGACCATGCCGCCGGACTGCAGTTCGCGGTGGCGGCGGCGGACGAACTCCTCGGCCGTCTCGTCGAAGTACGCCAGCACATCCAGCACCACCCGGGCGGCCTCGCCGTGCTGGAGCGGCGTGCTGCGCATCAGGTGGTCGACCAGGTCGTCGTGGGACATGCGGCGTTCGAGCACCCGTTGATACTGAGGGGTGCGGGAGACTTTTGCAAGAATCCTGCCCGAATTCGGGCAGGATGGGGTCAATGGGTGAGTGAGGTGCTAGAAGCGCCTGAGGACGGCCTGTTTGGCGGCGGCGAACTCCTCGTCGGTGAGGATTCCGGTGTGGTGCAGCTCACCCAGCTCGCGCAGCCGGCGCAGCAGGGCGTCATGGTCGGAGGTGCCCGCATCGGAGGTCTCGCCGGTGGGCAGGGCGGCGGCCGGTGCCGCGTCCTGCGGACGGCCGGAGGGGTGTGGCAGCCGGGCCACCACGGCGGCCGCCACCAGGGCCATCAGGCCGTCCTTCTTGAAGCCGAAGAGCTCGATGGCGTTGGGGTCGTGCTTGGCCGGGGTCGTGGCCGAGGCCTGTGGGGTGATGAAGCGGAGGTAGCCGTTCTCCAGGCCGGCGCCGGGCCGCCACTCGACCGAGCGGATCTCGGAGAGCGGGAGCGTGCGGGGGCCGCCGGACGCCTTGCCCTCCTCGGTGATCCAGTTCCACTCCAGCCGGACTCGCTCGCCGTCGAAGGAGGCCGTTCCGTCTCCGGCCCCCACCGACAGCGGTACGGCGGGGCCGGGGAGCAGAAAGCGGTCCGTGGGTCCGTCGGGCACCTGCTCCAGCAGCAGGGCGTTGCGCACCTCGTCCGTGAAGTACTCCGCGACGCCCATCCGGTCGCTTTCGATCCTCAGCTGGTAAGGGTCTCCGGCCTCCGGCAGTCGCCCGCGGGCGACCTGGGTGAGCGGGTCGGCTCCATCGCGCAGCCGCAGCCTGAGCCGGCCGCCCTTGCGGCCCGGCTCACAGGCGATGCCCGCCACCGCGGCCAGGGGGACGGCCAGTTCGCCCAGGGTCTGGCGGACCGGGTGCCCTCCGCGCTCCCGGCCCGGCACGATCCGTATCGTGCTGCCGTCGAAGGTCCACGTGCCGTCCTTCTGGAGAATCTCAGCCATGGGTGGAATTCTCCCAGGCCGGACGGGGATGTCACGGTCAGTCGGTAACTCCCAACTCGCGGGCGATCAGGATCCGCTGGACCTCGCTGGTGCCCTCGCCGATCTCCAGGATCTTGGAGTCCCGCCACATGCGGGCGACCGGGTATTCGTTCATAAAGCCATAGCCACCGTGGATCTGGGTGGCCTCGCGGGCGTTGGTGACCGCGATCTCCGAGGAGTAGAGCTTGGAGAGCGCCGCCTCCTTCTTGAACGGTTCGCCGTGCACCAGCCGGGAGGCGGCGTCGCGCCAGGCGAGGCGGGCGGTGTGGGCCCGCATCTCCATGTCGGCGAGCTTGAACTGGATGGCCTGGTTGGCCCCGATGGGCCTGCCGAAGGCATGGCGGGTCTTCGCATAGGCCAGGGACTCGTCGACGCAGCCCTGGGCGAGGCCCGTGGCCAGGGCGGAGATCGCGATCCGGCCCTCGTCGAGGATGCGCAGGAACTGGGCGTATCCCCGGCCCTGTTGGCCCAGCAGATTGGCGGCGGGCACCCGCACATCGGAGAAGGACAGCTCGCGGGTGTCCGAGGCGTTCCAGCCGACCTTGGAGTAGGGCGCCGCGGCGGTGAAGCCGGGGGTGCCGGACGGCACGATGATCGAGGAGATCAGCGGCTTGCCCTCCGCCGTGCGGCCGGTGACGGCGGTGACGGTGACCAGGCCGGTGATATTGGTGCCCGAGTTGGTGATGAATGCCTTGGTGCCGTTGATCACCCACTCCTGGGTGGCCTCGTCCAGGCGGGCGGTGGTGCGGGTGCCGCCGGCATCCGAGCCGAACTCGGGCTCGGTCAGGCCGAACGCGCCCAGCATTTCGCCGGAGCAGAGCCTGGGCAGCCACTCGCGCTTCTGCTCCTCGGTGCCAAAGCGGTAGATCGGCATCGCGCCCAGGGAGACGCTTGCCTCCAGGGTGATCGCCACGGAGGAATCCACCCGGGCGAGCTCCTCCAGGACAAGACCGAGGGCGAGATAGTCGCCGCCCATCCCGCCGTACTCCTCGGGGAAGGGCAGTCCGAACAGGCCCATGCGGCCCATGTCGCGCACGATGTCATAGGGGAACTCGTGACGCTCGTAGAAGTCGCCGATTTTTGGGGCGATCACATCGTGGGCGAACTCCTCGACAGTGCGGCGGAGTTCCTCGTGCTCGGAGGTGAGACGGTGATCGAGGGGCATGGCTCAGCGCTCCTGGTGAGAGAGGGCACGAACGGTGCGGGACGGGCTGGGTCGGCCCAGCTGGTCGGCCATCCACACGCTGGTGGCGGTGAGACGGCCGAGGTCGACCCCGGTGGTGATGCCGAGGCCGTTGAGCATCCATAGGAGGTCTTCGGTGGCGAGATTGCCGGTGGCACTCTTGGCGTAGGGGCAGCCGCCGAGGCCGCCGGCGGAGCTGTCCACGGTGGTCACACCGTGCCGCAGCGCCGCGAGGGTGTTGGCCAGGGCCTGGCCATAGGTGTCGTGGAAGTGGACGGCGAGCCGCTCGGTGGGCACCCCGGCCTCGTTGAGCGCCTTCAGCAGGGCGGTGACCTGACCGGGGGTGGCGACGCCGATGGTGTCGCCGAGGCTCAGTTCATCACAGCCGAGTTCCATGAGCCGCCGGCTGACCCCGGCCACCTGGGCGATCGGCACGGCGCCCTCCCAGGGGTCGCCGAAGCACATGGAGAGGTAGCCGCGGACCTTCAGACCGGCCTCCCGGGCCGTGGCCACGACCGGGGCAAACATCTTCAGGGATTCATCGACGGTGCGGTTGAGGTTGGCCTTGGCGAACGACTCGGTGGCGCTGCCGAAGACGGCGATCTCCCGTGCCCCGAGGGCCAGGGCACGGTCGAGGCCCCGTGCGTTGGGCACCAGGACGGGGAGGCGGGCCCCGACGTCCGCGAGCAGGGGCAGCAGCCGCTCGGCGTCGGCGAGTTGGGGCACCCACTTGGGGTGCACAAAGCTGGTTGCCTCGATGGTGGTGAGCCCGGCGGCGGCGAGGCGGTGGATGAACTCCGCCTTGACCTCGGTCGGGACGGTGGTCTTCTCGTTCTGCAGGCCGTCCCGCGGGCCGACCTCATGGATGCGGACCCGGGCCGGGAGGCCGGGCTCCCGAACGGCCATCGGCAGTCCCTCGGTCATGAGGTCTCCGTAAGGTGTCGGGTCTCCTCGGGGGCGACAACGGCGAGTACTTGATCCATGGCGACCGTGCTGCCCGGGGTGACATCCAGCTCGGTGACCGTCCCGGCGTGGGGGGCGGCGATGATGTGTTCCATCTTCATGGCCTCCACGACCAGCAGGCTCTGGCCCGCGATCACCGTGTCGCCGACGCTCGCCTTGACGACGGTGACGGTGCCGGGCATGGGGGCGGTGAGCGCTCCTGCGTGTGCGGGACCGCCGGTGGCTTGGGCTTCCACGGGGTCATGGGCCATGACGTGCCAGGTGTCGCCATTGGCAGCCAGCCAGTGCCCGTCCGGGCCGGGGGCGTGGGTGAAGTGGTGGGTGACGCCGTGGAGTTCGAGGGTGAGGTGCCCGGAGGAGGAGAGCCGGGCCAGCCCCTCGCTGCTGAGCGCGGCGGTGGTCGGTTCGCCGGGGGCCCTGCCCCCGGGTTCCCGAGCTTCGAGCACGGGAGGCTCCAGCGCGACTTCCGCGCTCGCCGTGTGGCCTCGCACCTGGACCGTCACCGGGTCGTGGCCCGGGATCCGCAGGTGGTGAGGTGTCCGGGCGGCTTCGCCGCCCAGCCGCCAGCCGCTGGGGGCCGAGAACGGGTCGGCCCAGCCGGAGGGGGTGGGCTGGGCGGCCTCCAACTCCGCCTGCCGCAGCAGTGCGGCCGCCGCAAACACCTCCTCCGGCACCTCGTCCGGGGTGAGCGATGCCGCATCACGGTCCACCAGGCCGGTGTCCAGATCGCCGGAGACCACATCCGGGTGGGCCAACAGCCGGCGCAGGAAGCCGGTGTTGGTGTCGACCCCCAGCACGACCGTCTCGGCCAGGGCCGCCCGCAGGCGCCGCAGTGCCGTCGCCCGGTCCGGACCATGGGCGATGACCTTGGCGAGCATGGGGTCGTACGAGGTGCCCACCTCCGTGCCCACCGCCAGGCCGGAGTCCACCCGGACGCCCTCGCCCCGCGGCTCGCGCAGATCCAGCACCGTGCCCGCCGAGGGCAGGAAGCCCCGGGCGGGAACCTCCGCGCAGATGCGGGCCTCCACGGCATGGCCCGTGAAGGTCACCTCCTCCTGGGTCAGGGCCAGCTCCTCGCCGGCGGCGACCCTGAGCTGCCACTCCACCAGGTCAAGGCCGGTGATCAGCTCGGTGACCGGGTGCTCGACCTGGAGGCGGGTGTTCATCTCCATGAAGAAGTACGAGGCCGGGTCGTTGCCCGGCACGATGAACTCCACCGTGCCCGCGCCGGTGTAGCCGCAGGAGCGGGCGGCCTGGACGGCGGCGGCGCCCATCGCCGCCCGGGTGTCCGCATCCAGCAGGACGCTGGGCGCCTCCTCGATGATCTTCTGATGGCGGCGCTGGAGGGAGCACTCGCGCTCGCCGAGGTGGATGACATTGCCGTGGGAGTCGGCGAGCACCTGGATCTCGATATGGCGGGGACGGTCGATCCAGCGCTCGACCAGCAGTGTGTCGTCGCCGAAGGAGCCGCGCGCCTCGCGCCGGGCGGCGGCGATCTCCTCGCCGAGCAGGGCCCCCTCGCGGACCAGCCGCATGCCCTTGCCGCCGCCGCCCGCCGAGGGCTTCAGCAGCACGGGCATGCCGATCTCCCGTGCGGCAGCGGCGAGTTCGGCATCGGACAGGCCGCTGCCGGAGGAACCCGGCACCACCGGGACGCCCGCCGCCCGCACCGTCTCCTTGGCGCGGATCTTGTCGCCCATCAGCTCCATCGCCCCGGCGGGCGGGCCGATGAAGACCAGGCCCGCGGTCTCGCAGGCGCGGGCGAAGGCGGCGTTCTCGGCGAGGAAGCCATAGCCGGGGTGGACGGCCTGCGCGCCCGAGCGGGCGGCCGCCGCCAGCAGCCGCTCGATGGAGAGGTAGCTCTCCACGGCGGCCGCCGGGCCGATGCGGACGGCCGTGTCGGCCTCGCGCACATGCCGGGCGTCGGCGTCCGCGTCGCTGAAGACGGCGACCGAGCGGATGCCGAGCGCGCGCAGCGTGCGGATCACGCGTACGGCGATCTCGCCTCGGTTGGCGACCAGGACCGTCTCGAACATGGTGGAGTGTCCTCTCACATCCGGAAGACGCCATAGCCGGGTGCGGCCGGGTCTCGCTGGGGCAGTGGCGCATTGGCGCAGGCGGTGAGTGCCAGGCCCAGCACCTGCCGGGTCTCCAGCGGGTCGATGATGCCGTCATCCCACAGCCGCGCGGTGGCGTAGTAGGCGTTGCCCTGGGTCTCGTACTGCTCGCGGATCGGGGCGCGGAAGGCATCCTCCTCGGCCGCACTCCACTCCTCGCCGCGCGCTTCCAACTGATCGCGCTTGACGGTCGCGAGCACCGAGGCCGCCTGTTCGCCGCCCATCACAGAGATCTTGGCGTTGGGCCACATCCACAGGAAGCGCGGCGAATAGGCCCGGCCGCACATGGAGTAGTTGCCCGCGCCATAGGAGCCGCCGATGACGACCGTCAGCTTGGGCACCCGGGTGCAGGCCACCGCCGTCACCATCTTGGCGCCGTGCTTGGCGATGCCGCCCGCCTCATATTGCCGGCCGACCATAAAGCCCGAGATGTTCTGCAGGAAGACCAGGGGGATGCCCCGTTGATCGCACAGCTCGATGAAGTGCGCGCCCTTCTGGGCGGATTCGGAGAACAGGATGCCGTTGTTGGCGACGATGCCCACCGGGTGGCCGTGGATGCGGGCAAAGCCCGTCACCAGCGTCTGCCCGAACTCGGCCTTGAATTCGGCGAATCGGGAGCCGTCCACCACGCGGGCGATGACCTCGCGCACATCGTAGGGCGTACGGGGGTCGACGGGGACCGCGCCATAGAGCCCGGCCGGATCGGCCTTGGGATCCTCCACGGGCTCCACCGACCAGGGCAGCGGGCCGCGCTCGCCGAGCGTGGAGACGATGGTGCGCATGATCCGCAGGGCGTGTGCGTCATCCTCGGCGAGGTGGTCGGTGACGCCCGAGACCTTGGCGTGGACCTCGCCGCCGCCCAGTTCCTCGGCTGTGACGACCTCGCCCGTCGCGGCCTTCACCAGGGGCGGCCCGCCCAGGAAGATGGTGCCCTGGCCGCGCACGATGACCGCCTCGTCGCTCATCGCCGGGACATAGGCGCCACCGGCCGTGCAGGACCCGAGGACCGCCGCGATCTGCGGGATGCCCGCGCCCGACATCCGGGCCTGGTTGTAGAAGATCCGGCCGAAGTGCTCGCGGTCGGGGAACACTTCGTCCTGCATCGGCAGGAAGGCACCGCCGGAGTCGACCAGATACAGACAGGGGAGCCGGTTCTCCAGCGCGATCTCCTGGGCGCGCAGATGCTTCTTGACGGTGATCGGGTAGTAGGTGCCGCCCTTGACCGTGGCGTCATTGGCGACGATCACCACCTCGCGGCCGGACACCCGGCCGATACCGGCGATCACGCCCGCGGCGGGTGCCGCGCCGCCGTACATCCCGTCGGCCGCCAGGGGGGCGAGCTCCAGGAACGGGGAGCCCGGATCCAGCAGGGTGTCCACCCGGTCACGGGGCAGCAGCTTGCCCCGCTCGGTGTGCCGCGCCCGGGCCCGCTCGCCACCGCCCAGCCGGGCGGTGGCGAGCTTCTCCCGCAGCCCGGCGGCCAGCTCGCGATGCGCGGCCTCATGAGCGCGCCAGGTGTCGGACGCCGGGTCCGCGGCGCTGGTCAGCGCGGGTGCCTGCTGCATGACACGAGCCCCCTTGCTCGGTTAATGAGCGTTAACACATCCCCTTCAGGTTAACGCCCGCTAACCGACCTGTCTACAATTTCTTCCGTGAACGATGCAGCAAGCCGAGCCCAGGCGGTCATCCCCGCCCCGAGCCGCCGGGAGCGGATCCTCCAGGAGGCCGCCCGGCTCTTCGCCGAGCGCGGTTTCCACGGAGTGGGGGTGGATGAGATAGGGGCGGCCGTCGGGATCAGCGGTCCCGGCCTCTACCGCCACTTCGCGGGCAAGGATGCGATGCTCGCCGAGCTGCTGGTGGGCATCAGCGGGCGGCTGCTCGCGGGCGGCCGGGAGCGGGTCGCCGCGGCCGCCGGGTCGGACGGCGGCCCGGCCGCCGTGCTCGGCTCGCTCATCGACGGGCACATCGACTTCGCGCTGGACGACCGCGCGTTGATCGTCCTCCACGACCGCGAGCTGGGCCACCTCCGTGACAGCGACCGCAAGTTGGTGCGCTCACTCCAGCGGCAGTATGTGGAGCTGTGGGTCGAGGTGGTCCGGCGGCTGCATCCGGAGGTGGCCGAGGCCGACGCCCGGGCCGCCGTGCACGCCGTGTTCGGCCTGCTCAACTCCACTCCGCACCTGGGCCGTCCGGGCGCCCTGCCCGGCCGCGAGGCCACCGCGGCCCTGCTGCGCAGGCTGGCGCACGGCGCATTGGCCGCGCTGTCCGGGTGAGCGGCGGGGTGGCGCACCTGACCCTCTTGACCGCTCGGTTCTGGACAGTTGAGGCGACCGGCGGGTAGCTTTCGCTGAGCAAGCGCTTAGCCGGGCTCGGGACCGGGCCAACGGGCCCACGCGAGGGGGTAGCTGTGCGTCGTACGGTGTTCAACGAGGATCACGAGGCATTCCGGGAAACCATCCGCGACTTCATCGCCGCCGAAGTCGTGCCGTACTACGACGAGTGGCGCGAGGCGGGCGCGGCGCCGCGCGAGTTCTACAAGAAGCTCGGTGAACTGGGCGTCTTCGGCATCGAGGTCCCCGAGGAGTACGGCGGGGCCGGCGAGAGCAGCTTCAAGTACCAGGCCGTCATCACCGAGGAGTGCGCCCGCGCGGGCGTCAGCTTCGGCGGCAGCGGGGTGCACACCGCGCTCTGCCTGCCCTACCTGCTCAAGTACGCCAGTGCGGAACAGAAGCGGCGCTGGCTGCCGCCCTTTGTCTCGGGCGACATGATGACCGCCATCGCCATGACCGAGCCCGGCACCGGCTCCGATCTGGCGGGCATGCGGACCACTGCCAGGCTCTCCGCGGACGGTACGCACTATGTCCTCAACGGCGCCAAGACCTTTATCACCGGCGGCGTCCTGGCCGACCGGGTGCTCGTCTGCGCCCGTACCGCCCCCGCCACCCCCGAGGACCGGCGCGGCGGCATCTCCATCCTCGTCGTCGACACCGCATCCGAGGGCTATGCGGTCGGCCGCAAGCTGGAGAAGCTCGGGCTGAAGACCTCCGACACCGCCGAACTCTCCTTCACCGACGTCAAGGTGCCCGTGGCGGACCTGCTCGGCGAGGAGGGCAAGGCCTTCGGCTACCTCGGCCAGAACCTTCCGCAGGAGCGGCTGGGCATCGCCTTCAGCGCCTATGCCCAGTCGGCCGCCGCCCTCGAGTTCGCCAAGGCGTACGTCCGGGAGCGCACCGTCTTCGGCAAGGCGGTCGCCTCGTTCCAGAACACCAAGTTTGTGCTCGCCGACTGCAAGTCCGAGGTCGACGCGATGCAGGCGGTCGTCGACCGGGCCCTGGACGCGCACGACGCCGGTGAGCTCACCGCCGCCGACGCCGCCTCGGCCAAGCTCTTCACCACCGAGCGGGCCGCCGTCGTCATCGACAGGTGCCTCCAACTGCACGGCGGATACGGCTACATGATGGAGTACCCCATCGCCCGGCTGTACGCCGACACCCGGGTCAGCCGCATCTACGGCGGCACCAGCGAGGTCATGCGCTCCATCATCGCCAAGTCGATGGGGCTGTGAGAACCGTAAGAAACGCCGTGAGGCGGTAAGGAACGTCCCGCTCATGAACGAGCCCAGCACCCCCCTGCACGATCTCCTCGATCTCCTCGACCTCGAACCGATCGAGGAGAACATCTTCCGAGGCGTCAGTCGTCATGCGCTCATCCCGCGCGTCTTCGGCGGTCAGGTGGCCGCGCAGGCCCTGGTCGCCGCCGGGCGCACGGCGCCCGGAGACCGGCTCGCGCACTCCCTGCACGCCTACTTCCTGCGCCCCGGCGACCCCGGGGTGCCCATCGTCTACACCGTCGACCGCATCCGCGACGGCCGGTCCTTCACCACCCGCCGGGTGGTGGCCGTCCAGCACGGGCAGCCGATCTTCCACCTCTCCGCGTCGTTCCAGACGTACGAGGAGGGGCTGGAGCACCAGGAACCGATGCCGCACGCGCCGGACCCGCTCACCCTCCCCACCGCCGCCGAGACGCTGTCCCGGCACGCCGGGCTGATCGGCGGACCGGCCGTGGTGGACCGGCTGTTGGCGGCGCGCGCGGCGGTCGACCTGCGGTATGTGGACGAGCCGCCGTTCGCCAGCGCGGGCGAGCCGCGCGAGCCCAGATCGCAGGTGTGGTTCCGGACCAACGGCAAGCTGGCGGACGACCCCCTGCTGCATGTCTGCCTGGCGACCTATGTCTCCGACATGACGCTGCTGGACTCGGTGCTGCTGGCCCACGGCCGCGGCGGCTGGGTGGTCGGCGATGTCGTCGGCGCCAGCCTCGACCACGCGATGTGGTTCCACCGGCCGTTCCGCGCCGACGAGTGGCTGCTGTACGACCAGGAGAGCCCCACCTCGCAGGGCGGCCGCGGGCTGGCCCGGGGGCGGATCTTCACCGCGGACGGGCAGCTGGCGGTCTCCGTGATACAGGAGGGCGTGGTGCGGGTGCCGCGGCACTGAGCCGCGGTCACTGCGATGTCGGAGGGCGCTTGTACTCTCTTTGCCAAACATTGATTGTGGGGACAGGGAGGGGATGAAGTGTCACGCGCGGCTCAGGTGTTGTTGATCGCCGGAGGAGCGGTGATCATAGTGTTCGGCATCCTCCTGTTGATCGTCTGGCATCAGCGGATCGTCGAACTCACCGGCGCCGACCGGCTGATATCGGGGCTGGCGTGGCGGGTGGCGGAGGCCGCCGTGCTGTACGGGGGCAGCTGGCTGGCGGTCCGGGGCTGGAACGGGCGCGCGCGGAAGGTGGATTAGGGCGCTTCTGACGAGTCAGTCCTGCCGCAGTCCCGCCGCCGCCAGCAGATACGCCGTCATCGGCTCATAGAAGCGCGGATCCGTGACATGGTCGTCCAGCGGCACGGCCACCTGCAGGGTGCCCTCGGCCTCCGCGAGGAAGAGCGCGGGGTCGTTGCAGTCCGCATAGCCGACCGTGTCGATGCCGCGCTGGGCCGCGCAGCCCGCCCAGCCGTGGTCGGCGACGACCAGGTCCGGCAGCGGGCGGCCGTCCCGCCGCAGGCCGTCCAGGATCGCCGCCATCGGCGCGGGGGAATGGGTGTGCCACAGCGTCGCACCGCGCTCGTACACCGCCACGTCCGCGACCTGGTACACATTGCCGTCGTCGGCCCGCAGCCCGCCCGGGGTGGAGACGATCTCGCCCCCCGTCGCCCGCAGTGCAGCGGCCGTCACCCGGTGCACATCCAGCAGCCCGCCGGGGTGCCCGGTCGCGAACAGCACCCGCTGCCGGGTCTCCGCGGCCTTGCGCAGGAAGGCGGCCATCCGCTCCAGGGCGGTGACCGTCAGCTCCGGGTCGATGGTGTCCTGGCCCAGGCGGAGCTCGGGATCGTCACTGACGCCGCACCGCTCCGCCATCACCGCCAGCACATCCTGCTCATCCGCCCACCGGTCGCCCAGCTCCACGCCCAGCCAGTGCAGCCGGTCGCCGTGGGCGAGCTTGCGATAGTGGTCCAGGCTGTTCGCCCGGGGCGTCGCGACCACACCCGCGATGCGGGTCCGGACGAGGTGATCGATCAGTTCGGCACGGCTGGGCACGGGCACGGGCACTGGCATCGGCATCGGCATGAGGCCATTCTTCCCCGTACGCATGCGCGATGGACGTGATGTCCATAAGGGGAAGCCGGATCCACAGTTCCGTATATGTGCGGCGCCCTCCGTCGTGCCTACCCTCGGGTACGTCCATCGCAGCGACCGAGAGGCTCCCCGCATGACCACCGACGCCCCGCGCGGCCCCGTCGACTCGTCCCGCATCCCGCGCTACGCCGGTCCGGCCACCTTCGCCCGCCTGCCGCGGCTGGACGAGGTCGGCACGGCCGATGTCGCCGTCGTCGGCGTGCCCTTCGACACCGGAGTCTCCTACCGGCCGGGCGCCCGCTTCGGCGGCAACGCCATCCGCGAGGCGTCCCGCCTGCTGCGCCCCTACAACCCGGCCCAGGACGCCTCCCCCTTCGCCCTCGCCCAGGTCGCGGACGCGGGCGACATCGCCGCGAACCCCTTCAACATCAACGAGGCCGTGGAGACCATCGAGGCCGCGGCCGATGGCCTCCTCGGCACCGGCGCCCGGCTGATGACCCTCGGCGGCGACCACACCATCGCCCTGCCCCTGCTGCGCTCGGCCGCCAAGAAGCACGGCCCGGTGGCCCTGCTGCACTTCGACGCCCACCTGGACACCTGGGACACCTACTTCGGCGCCGAATACACCCATGGCACCCCGTTCCGGCGCGCCGTGGAGGAGGGCATCCTCGACACCTCCGCGCTCTCCCACGTGGGCACGCGGGGGCCGCTGTACGGCAAGCAGGACCTGGACGACGACGCCAAGATGGGCTTCGGCATCGTCACCTCCGCCGATGTGATGCGCCGCGGCGTGGACGAGATCGCCGACCAGCTGCGTCAGCGCATCGGCGCCCGCCCGCTCTACATCTCCATCGACATCGACGTCCTGGACCCGGCCCACGCCCCCGGCACCGGTACCCCGGAGGCGGGCGGCCTGACCTCCCGCGAGCTGCTGGAGATCATCCGCGGCCTGTCCGACTGCCACCTGGTCTCTGCCGACCTGGTCGAGGTCGCCCCGGCCTACGACCACGCCGAGATCACCTCGGTCGCGGCCTCGCACACGGCCTACGAGCTGACGACGATCATGTCGCGGCAGGTCGCTGCGTCCCGTTCGTAGGGGCCTGACCTGCTCGGATAATTGACCGAGGGGAGCGGGTGACAGTGCCTGCGGCTACCCTGAGCCGCGTGAGGTGGACAGCATGCTGCTGAGGTTCCGGGTCGCGAACGTGCGTTCCCTGCGTGATGAGCAGGAGTTGTCGTTCGTCGTGCCACCGGACGAGGAGGCGTACGGCGGTCGCGAGGTGGAGCTGGCCGAAGGCGTTCTGGTGGTGTTCCCACTTCTGGGCATCTTCGGTGCGAACGCCTCCGGCAAGTCCAACGTCCTGCGGGCGATGGCCCGCATGCGCCAAGCCGTGCTCGACTCCTACGCCAAGTGGGCGTCCCACGAGGGCACCCCTCGGGAGGTGTTCGCGCTCGATCCCAAGAGCACGGGAGAGCCGTCGTTCTTCGAGGCGGACATCGCCATCGACGGTGTCCGCTGGACTTATGGTTTCGAACTCGGTCCCGACCGGGTGGAGGCCGAGTGGGTGCACAGCTACCCGCACGGCCGTCGTCAGGAGTGGCTGGACCGGGACGCCTCCCGACCGGATCCCTTCCGCTGGCCGGGCAATCGGGTCAAGGACAGGGCCCAATTGGCCAGGCGGACCCGCGCCAACGCCCTGTTGCTGTCCACAGCCGGCACGGACAACCACCCTCAGCTCTCTCCGCTCTTCCACTGGTTCCGGCGCAACCTGTGGGAGATCGGCCCGGAGACCGAACGGGCGCAGCGCGAGGCGTTCACCGCACAGGGGCTTTCCGGGGAGCAAGGCGACCGCATCAGAGAACTGCTGCGGGTCGCCGATCTCGGCATCACCGGCGCTGAGATCGAGCAGGAGGGCGCCGGGCCGGGAGCCGTCCGGCTGCTGCACCGGTCGGCCACGGGGGAGGTGGCGTTCGACTGGAGCCGGGAGTCCTTCGGAACCCGTTCCTGGTTCGCGCTGCTCGGACCCATGCTGCTGGCCCTGGACAGCGGAGCCGTCCTCCTCATCGACGAGCTGGACGCCAGCCTTCATCCCCGCTTTGCCGCCGAGGTCATCCGGATCTTCCATGACCCGGACTCCAACCCACGTGGTGCGCAACTGGTGTTCACCTCTCACGATGCCACCGTGCTGAGCAGCCCGAGTGGCGAGCGGCTGCTGGAACCGGGACAGGTGTGGCTGACGGAGAAGGACGAGGACGGTGCCACCGAGCTGTACCCGCTCACCGCCGCGTCCCCGGGCGAGGAGGAGGACCTCACCAAGTCCTACCTGGCGGGTGCCTTCGGGGGCGTGCCCTCGCTGCTGGAGGGACAGATCGCCCGACGTCTGATGCCCGATACGTGGGGCGCAGCCGTGGCAGCGAAGGAGGGGGACCGGGCCTGATGGCGAAGACCAGAGGGAAGTCCGACTTCGCGGCGGCGAAAAGGCCCGGGAGCAGGCGCACTCGTGTGGTGTACGTCTTCGCCGAAGGCAAGGTGACCGAGCGGGACTACATCGAGATCGTAAGGAAGCAGGGCAAACCGGTTGATCCGTCACTGACGGTCGACGTCCATATCGCCAATGCCAAGGACGACGGTTCGCGCAGAAAGCCGCTCGATCTGGTGGAACGCGCCATCGACCTTCAGGCGGAGAAGCAGCGGGACGACAAGAAGGCCAAGATCCCGTCGAAGTTCCGGACACAGGTCTGGTGCCTCTTCGACCACGACAACCATCCGGACGTCGAGGCCGCTCTCTCCCTCGCGAGAAGGCACAAGCTTCCGGTCGCCTTCTCGCATCCCTGCTTCGAGGTCTGGCGCGTGCTGCACCTCAAGCCCGCGACCGGCACCTTCAGTGGGAACTGTGGTTTGGCGGAGCAGCGGCTGCCCACCGACTGGCACAAGGTGCCGGGCGGTATCAAGGCCATCCTGCCGAAGCAGATCAAGGGCGGGTACAAGGACGCCAGAAACCGGGCGCTGCAGATGAACGCCCAGCATCCGGACTATCTGCCGCTGCACAAGCGCGACCCGTACACCGACGTTTACGAGTTCGTCGAGCAGGGGCTCGGTATCGCCTCGTACTGATGGACGTCCGGCGCTGTTCAGGGGATTTCCGGCAGCGGGCGGGATGCCCGTAGGGTTCTTCCGCGCGAGTGGTACCGGCGTACTGGTCTGGGGTGGGTTCGGCACCGTATACAGCCATGGGCAGCTCGGATGGCAGTCGCCGAGCCAGAGGTGGACGTATGCGATCTGGGGCAACGATGGGGAAGGTACCGGCCCGGTGGTTCGCAGGATCTCCCCGGTCGGATGAGCTGGACGAGCTGGGGCGCCGCATGTGGATGGGCGTGATCGCTCCTACGGGGACTGATGGCGGTGCGGGTGCGTGAAGTGTGCGTCCTGGACGCCTGGCCCAGCCTCCGGCGGGCTATTTCCAGGGGATGTTGAGCCAGGGGCTGCCCGGGTCGGTGGTGAGCAGCCGGTGGGCTTCGAGCACGTCCTGGTACCAGTCGCCGAATTCCTCCTCGTCGAAATGGAGGCACCGGCCGAGGATGTATCCGGCAGAGAAGTCCGCCCAAGAATGGTATTCCGCCTGGCTGTTCCGGCCGGCCCGGATGACGGCCGCCTCTGCCTCGGGCAGATCGCAGAACCGGGCCCCCAGGCCCCACCGTGCCATGCCCGATGCCCGCCCGTAATCCCAGGCGAGGACTGACCGCACGAACTTCCCCTCGGCGAGCAATCCATCCGCCCGGAACCTGGCCTCGTACCGGGTGATGCGGCCGATCAGCTGCTGAACTCTCTTGATCTCCGCGGCCACTGCGGGCTCGTCGATTTCGGCTTCGGGATTCGCCGCCACGATGTTGCGCCGGATGGCCCGTGCGGTGACCTCCCGCCAGTGCAGGAGCTCGACCGAGCCACCGTATTCACGGGCGATCGCGCGCCGCACCTCCAGTACGAACTCCCACAGGGAGCTGACCATGTTTCCCTGGAGCAGGGCGGCTTGGTAGTCCTGCCACTTCTCGCGGCTGGTCACGCCCCACCAGCGTTCCAGGGCTCGGCGCTCTCCGGTGTATCCCTGGCCGTGATATGCCATGGCGTTCCAGAGGAGATTGTTGTTCACAAACAGCAGCGCGCCACAGGCCAGTCCATGGGCGACGGGCCCGAGCAGCGGCCCGCCGACCCGGAGCGTACGCAATGACCTCGGCGGTTCCGCCGGTGCGCGTCGGGCGTGTTCCGCCCACACGGCCCGATGGGCGGGTGTGGCGGGAAGGAATGCCTCGCACGGCGTGCCCGGGTTGATGGCCAGCCAGGCGTTGGGCCGGGGCCAGTAATCGACGAGTCCTTCGAGGGTGTCGTGATAGTAGACCGGATCCGCCACGGGGGCGGGGAGCACGCCCTGCGTCAGGTAGGCGTAGCACTCGGTGCCGGTACGGGGCTCCCAGTAGACGGTGGCCAGGACCTTTCCCGGGTTCCCGTCGGCGAAGTCGCGGGACATTGCATGGAAGAGGTCCGTACCGGCGAGGACATCGAGGTATGCGGCCCAGTCTCCGCGCATCTTGGCGTCGTACAGCTGCTGCTCGATATCGGTGGGCGCCTGCCACGGAGGCGCGGCGGGCGCATTGCCGTTTGACTCCGGGCCAGTTGGCGCGCTTTGTTGGCCTGCGGCGGGGGCAGGTGCCATCTCGTCGGATATCCCCATGGTCTCGAACTGTACAGATGCGACTCCGCCGAGGTTGCCCGGCCGTTGCCCGCGGGGAACCGCCGTGCACATCAAGACGGCATCAATCAGCAGGATCCGGGCGACAGAAGCCCGTCAGGAATCACATCCGGGGCAATCCGCGCGCGGTTGGGTGGGGTGATCATCCACCCCCCGAACCGTCGAAGGCCACCTCGCGATGCTGCACCTGGTCCCCGAGCGGGATGTCACCCCACAGGCCCCGGTCCCGTCCCCGGCTCCGCCCGGCAGGCGCCGCCACCGCAGGGTGGCCGGTGGTGCCATTGAGCCCCGGCAGTTGATCGCCTCGCTCCCGGAGGCGATCCGCAAGCTCCATCCCCGGGTGATGGTCAAGAACCCGGTGATGTTCGTCGTCGAGGTGGGCTCCGTGCTCACCACGCTGTCCGCCGTTCTCGACCCGTCGGTCTTCACCTGGCTGATCAGCTGCTGGCTCTGGCTCACCGTGGTCTTCGCCAATCTCGCCGAGGCCGTCGCCGAGGGGCGGGGCAAGGCGCAGGCGGAGACGTTGCGGCGGACGCGCAGCACCACCATCGCCCGGCGGCTGCAGAGCTGGCGGGTCGGAATCCGGCCGTCCGACTGGGAGGAGCATCGGGTTCCGGCGGCCGAGTTGAGGCCGCAGGACTTTGTCGTCGTCGAGGCGGGCGAGATCATCCCGGGTGACGGCGAGGTCGTGGACGGCGTCGCGGCCGTGGACGAGTCGGCGATCACCGGGGAGTCCGCGCCGGTGATCCGCGAGTCCGGCGGTGACCGCTCCGGTGTCACCGGGGGCACCAAGGTGCTCTCGGACCGGATCGTGGTACGGATCACCTCCCGCTCCGGGCACACCTTCCTGGACCGCATGATCGCCCTGGTCGAGGGCACCTCGCGGCAGAAGACCCCCAATGAGCTGGCGCTCAACATCCTGCTGGCCTCGCTGACCGTCATCTTCATCCTGGCCGTGGTCAGTCTGCAGCCGATGGCCTCCTGGGCGGGTGCTCAGCAGACCATCACCGTGCTGGTGGCGCTGCTGGTCACGCTGATCCCCACCACCATCGGGGCGCTGCTCTCCGCGATCGGCATCGCGGGCATGGACCGGCTGGTCCAGCGCAATGTCATCGCGCTGTCCGGGCGGGCCGTCGAGGCCGCCGGCGATGTCAATACGCTGTTGCTCGACAAGACCGGCACCATCACCCTCGGCAACCGGCAGGCGGCATCCTTCGTGCCGGTCAGGGGAGTTGCCCACGAGCTGCTGGCCGATGCCGCCCAACTCGCCTCGCTGGCCGACGAGACGCCGGAGGGCCGGTCGATCGTCGTCCTCGCCAAGGAGAAGTACGGGCTGCGGCAACGCCCCGAAGGGGAGCTCTCGCACGGGCACTTCGTGCCCTTCAGCGCCCGGACCCGGATGAGCGGCGCCGACTTCGCCTGGGAGAACGAGGAGAACGAGGGGGAGCACGAGCTGCTGCGGGTTCGCAAGGGCGCGAGCGGCGCGGTGACCGAGTGGGTCGCCCGGCGCGGCGGTGTCGTGCCCGCCGAGGCCGGGTGGATCGCCGACTCCATCGCCTCGGACGGCGGCACCCCGCTGCTGGTCGCGATCGAGGACCGCGACGGCGCCCGGGTGCTGGGTGCCGTGCACCTCAAGGACATGGTCAAGCCCGGCATCGCGGAACGCTTCGCCGAGCTGCGGACCATGGGCATCAAGACCGTCATGATCACCGGTGACAACCCGCTCACCGCCAAGGCGATCGCGGCCGAGGCAGGGGTGGACGACTTCCTCGCCGAGGCCCCCCCGAGCACAAGCTCGCCCGCATCCGGGAGGAGCAGGCGGGCGGCAATCTCGTGGCGATGACCGGTGACGGCACCAATGACGCCCCGGCGCTGGCCCAGGCGGATGTGGGGGTGGCCATGAACACCGGCACCTCGGCCGCCAAGGAGGCCGGGAACATGGTGGACCTGGACTCCAACCCCACCAAGCTGATCGAGATCGTGGAGATCGGCAAGCAGCTGCTGATCACCCGGGGCGCGCTCACCACCTTCTCCATCTGCAATGACGTCGCCAAGTACTTTGCGATCGTGCCCGCGATGTTCGGCGGCGTGGCCGGCTACCGGGGGCTGGAGAAGCTCAATGTCATGGGCCTGCACAGTCCGACCTCGGCCATCGCCTCGGCGATCGTCTTCAATGCGCTGATCATCGTCGTCCTGATTCCGCTTGCCCTGCGCGGCGTGCGCTACGCGCCCTCCTCGGCCCATGATCTGCTCCGCCGCAACCTGGGGCTTTATGGGGTGGGTGGCCTGATCGCGCCGTTCCTCGGGATCAAGCTCATCGACCTGCTGGTCCAGTACGTACCGGGCATCTGACCGGCCGCGCCGCCCCGGATTGTTGCGGCGGGATGAAATCCGCAGCGTGGAGCGTTGGGGCCTTCCGACGGCGGAGGAAAGTGCGGGAGGTCTCTGGTGGTGGCGACGGACGTGGCCGGGCGGGGCTGGGCCAGGCGCCTGGCGGGATACTGCTGGCGCTACCGGCGGACGGTGCTGCTCGCACTGGGCTCCTCGCTGCTGGGCATGGCGGTCATGGCCCTGGTACCGCTCATACCCAAGCTGATCATCGACGATGTCATCGGCTCCCACCAGCGCCCGCTCGCCCCCTGGGCCACGCTCCTGGTGGCCGCCGCGGTCGTCGTCTATGCGCTCACCTACGTCCGCCGCTACTACGGCGGACGTCTCGCGCTCGACGTCCAGCACGACATGCGGACCGAGATGTACGGGGCGATATCGCGGCTCGACGGCATCCGGCAGGACGAGCTCTCCACCGGTCAGGTCGTCGGCCGGGCCACCAGCGATCTGCAGCTGATCCAAGGGCTGTTGTTCATGATGCCCATGATGGTGGGCAACATCATCCTGTTTGTGATCTCGCTGATCGTGATGATGGTCCTCTCCCCGCTGCTGACCGTCGTCGCCCTCGCCGTCGCGCCCGCGCTGTGGTTCCTCGCCCGGCACAGCCGCACCCGGCTCTTCCCCGCCACCTGGTACGCCCAGGGTCAGGCCGCCGCCGTCGCCGGGGTCGTGGACGGCGCCGTCACGGGCGTGCGCGTGGTCAAGGGCTTCGGGCAGGAGGCGCAGGAGGCCCACAAGCTGCGCGAGGTCAGCCGCAGGCTCTTCGCCGGACGGCTGCGCACCGTACGCCTCAACTCCCGCTACACCCCGGCACTGCAGGCCGTCCCCGCGCTCGGCCAGGTCGCCATGCTCGCGCTCGGCGGCTGGATGGCCACCCGGGGACAGATCACCCTCGGTACGTTCGTCGCCTTCTCCACGTACCTCTCACAACTCGTGGGCCCCGTGCGGATGCTGACCATGATCCTGACCGTGGGACAGCAGGCCCGGGCCGGTGTGGAGCGGGTCCTCGAACTCATTGACACCGAGCCGGTCATCGAGGAGCACCCCGAGGCCCGCGACCTGCCCGCCGACGCGGACGCCTCGGTCGAGTTCGACGAGGTCCGCTTCGGCTACGACCCCGGGCGGCCGGTCCTCGACGGCTTCTCGCTGCGCATCGAGCCCGGTGAGACGGTGGCCGTCGTCGGCACCTCCGGCAGCGGCAAGTCGACGCTGTCGCTGCTGCTGCCGCGCTTCTACGACGTCTCGGGCGGTGCCGTGCGGATCGGCGGGCAGGACGTCCGCGAGCTCACCCACTCCTCGCTGCGGGCCGCGATCGGGCTGGTGCCGGAGGACAGCTTCCTGTTCTCCGACAGCATCCGCAACAACATCGCCTACGGTCTGCCGGAGGCGACCGACGAGCAGATACGCACCGCCGCGCGGGCCGCCCAGGCCGACGGCTTCATTTCCGCCCTGCCGGACGGCTATGACAGCGAGGTCGGCGAACAGGGGCTCACCCTCTCCGGCGGCCAGCGCCAGCGGATAGCGCTGGCCCGCGCGATCCTCACCGACCCCCGCCTGCTGCTGCTCGACGACGCGACCTCGGCGGTGGACGCGCGCGTGGAGCACGAGATCCACGAGGCGCTGCGCGGCGTCATGGCCGGCCGCACCACGCTGCTGATCGCCCACCGCGCCTCCACGCTGTTGCTGGCCGACCGGATCGCGGTGCTGGACGGCGGACGCCTCGTCGACGTCGGCACGGCGGAGGAGCTGGAGCGGCGTTGCGCGCTGTACCGGCGGCTGCTGACGGATCCCGACGAGCTGGCGGAGGTGCGCAAGGACCCGGCGGGCATGGCGGCGCCGGCGGGCCCCTTCGGCGGCGAGGCATCGGCGACGGGCCTGGTGATCGACCCGGTGGAACCGGAGGCCGTGCCCCGGCAGCGCGGGAGACGCGTCATCGACGGGGTCACCCCGTCCCTCTGGGTGCGACCCATGACCGGGGACCGCGCCGACGAGGCGCACGGCGCCGTCGCCGGAATGCCGTCCCCCAAGCCCTCGGCTACGCTCGGGCAGGGGGCACCCCCATCCCCGGAGCTGCTGGCCCAGGTGGCCGCGCTGCCGCCCGCCACGGACACCCCCGACGTCGACGAGGAACGCGCCGCGCGGGCCGAACACGCCTATGGGCTGAGAAGGCTGCTGCGCGGCTTCGGCGCGCCGCTCGCCCTGGGCCTGCTGCTGCTGGCGGTCGACGCGGTGGCCGGGCTGCTGCTGCCCGTCCTCATCCGGCACGGCATCGACCAGGGTGTGGAACGCATGGCGCTGGGTGCGGTGTGGACGGCCTCCGGACTGGCCCTGCTGGTGGTGCTCGGGCAGTGGGCCGTCCAGGTCGGCGAGACGCGGGTGACCGGACGTACCGGTGAACGCGTGCTGTACGCACTCCGCGTGAAGATCTTCGCGCAGCTGCAGCGGCTCGGGCTCGACTACTACGAGCGCGAACTCACCGGCAAGATCATGACCCGGATGACGACCGACGTCGACGCCCTGTCCTCGTTCCTGCAGACCGGTCTGGTCACCTTCTTCGTCTCCGTGCTGACCTTCTTCGGCATCCTGGTCGTCCTCCTGGTCCTCGATGTCCAGCTGGCGCTCGTCGTCTTCGCGACGCTGCCGCTGCTGGCCATCGGCACGGTGTTCTTCCGGCGGCAGAGCGTCAAGGCCTATGAACTCGCGCGGGAGCGGGTCGGGTTGGTCAACGCCGACCTGCAGGAGAGCATGGCGGGGCTGCGCATTGTGCAGGTGTTCCGCCGGGAGGAGGCGGGCGCCGGGCGGTTCGCCGAGCGCAGTGACGGCTACCGGCAGGCGCGGGTGCGCGGCCAGTGGCTGATCTCGGTCTACTTCCCGTTCGTCCAGCTGCTGTCCTCCGTCGCGTCGGCCGCGGTGCTGATCGTGGGCGCGGGCCGGGTGAGCGACGGGACGCTGACGGCGGGTGCGCTGGTGGCGTATCTGCTCTACATCGACCTGTTCTTCGCACCCGTGCAGCAGCTGTCGCAGGTCTTCGACGGCTACCAGCAGGCCACGGTCTCGCTCGGCCGGGTCCAGGCGCTGCTGCGCGAGCCGACGTCGACGCCCGCTCACGAAAGGCCGCGCGAGGTGGGGGAGTTGACGGGCGAGGTGGTCTTCGACGATGTGCACTTCCACTACGGCGAGGCGAAGGAACAGGCGCTGGCGGGCATCCGGCTGACGATTCCGGCCGGGCAGACCGTCGCGTTCGTCGGCGAGACCGGGGCGGGCAAGTCCACCCTGGTGAAGATGGTCGCGCGGTTCTACGACCCCACCTCCGGCGCGGTCCGGGTGGACGGGCACGATCTGCGCGAGCTGGACCCGACCGGGTACCGGCACCGGCTCGGTGTCGTCCCGCAGGAGCCCTACCTCTTCCCCGGCACCGTGCGCGATTCCATCGCCTATGGACGCCCGGACGCCACGGATGCGGAGGTCGAGGCGGCGGCGCGGGCGGTGGGTGCGCACCAGATGATTGCCACGCTGGACGGCGGATACCTGCATCCGGTGAGCGAGCGCGGGCGCAACCTCTCCGCCGGGCAGCGGCAGTTGATCGCCCTGGCCCGGGCGGAGCTGGTCGATCCGGACATCCTGCTGCTGGACGAGGCCACCGCCGCGCTGGATCTCGCGACCGAGGCGCTGGTCAACGAGGCCACGGAGCGGCTGGCGGGGCGGCGCACCACGCTGGTGGTCGCCCACCGGCTGACCACGGCCGCGCGGGCGGACCGGGTGGTGGTGCTGGATCACGGCCGGGTGGTGGAGGACGGTACGCACGAGCGGTTGCTCGCGCTGGACGGCCGGTATGCGCGGCTGTGGCGGACGTTCACGGGGGAGTTCGAGGCCTCGGGGGTGAGGTGAACCGTACTGTCCGCTAACTGAGGGGAAAGGTGGGTCTGGCGCGGCTGGTGTCACCCCGGTAGGTTCGCGGCGACCTTTGCGAACCCAGGGGAGGGCGCATGCGCAAGGCTCTCAGATGGTTGCCGGCACTGGTGGTGCTCATAGGAGCCCTCGGTGCCGGCACCGGGCCGGCGGGGGCGGCGACCACCGCCACCGAGCCGGACATCAAGGAACGCATCCTGAAGGTCCCCGGGATGCGCTTCCTCAAGGAGGAGAAGCCCGACAACGAGCACCGCTATCTGGTGCTCACCTACCGGCAGCCGATCGACCACCGGCATCCGGACAAGGGCACCTTCGAGCAGCGGTTCACCGTACTGCACAAGTCCACGGACCGGCCGACCGTGTTCTACACCTCCGGCTACAACGTCGTCACCCGGCCCGGCCGCAGCGAGCCGACCCGGATCGTGGACGGCAACCAGGTGTCGATGGAGTACCGCTTCTTCGCTCCGTCCCGGCCGCAGCCCGCGGACTGGTCCAAGCTCGACATCTGGCAGGCGGCGAGCGACCAGCACCGCCTCTACCAGGCGCTGAAGCCCGTCTACGGCAAGAACTGGCTGGCCACCGGCGGCAGCAAGGGCGGCATGACCGCCACCTACTACCGTCGCTTCTACCCGGACGACATGGACGGCACCGTCGCCTATGTCGCGCCCAATGACGTGGTGAACGGCGAGGATTCGGCCTATGACCGGTTCTTCGCCAACGTCGGCGACCAGGCCTGCCGCAGGCAGCTCAACTCGGTGCAGCGCCAGGCGCTGGTCCGGCGGGACGAGATCGTCGGCCGTTACCGGAAGTGGGCCGAGGAGAACGGCAAGACGTTCACCATAGTCGGCAGTGCCGACAAGGCCTATGAGAATGTGGTCCTCGACCTGGTGTGGGCATTCTGGCAGTACCACCTGCAGAGCGAGTGCGCCACCGTACCCGCGACCAAGGCGTCGACGGATGAGCTGTACAAGTTCATCGACACCATTTCGGGCTTTGACGCCTACACCGACCAGGGGCTGCAGCAGTTCATTCCGTACTACTACCAGGCGGGCACCGAGCTGGGATCGCCCACTTTCAAGTCCCCTCATCTGAAGGGGCTGTTGCGCTATCCGGGGATCTACCAGCCGCGCTCCTATGTGCCGCGTGACATACCGATGAAGTGGCACCAGGGAGTGATGGCGGACATCGACCGCTGGGTGCGCCAGGACAGCAGGCGGATGCTGTTCGTCTACGGGCAGAACGACCCCTGGGGCGCCAAGCCGTTCCGGCTGGGCCAGGGCGCCGGGGCCCGGCACGACTACCGGTTCTTCGCGCCGGGCGGCAACCATGGCTCCAACATCGCCCAGCTGGTGGCCGATGAGCGGGCCAAGGCCACGGCCGAGGTGCTGCGTTGGGCGGGCGTCGCGCCCGCGGCCGTACAGCAGGACGACAAGCGGGCCCGGCCGCTCGCCCCGTACGACCCCAAGCTCGACCGGGTGCAGGCGGAGGAACATCCGACGCTGCGGCCGTAGGGCAGGTCCGATGGGATGGCGGTCAGGTCAGGCGGCGGGCGCACCCGATGGGTGCCTCGCCGCCGATCTGTACATAGAGGTCGGTCGAGGCCGGACAGTCCTCGCGGGTAAGGGCCTTGTCGGTGATCCGGTACTCCGGCGCATGGGGGAGCGAGCCGTCGCACGCGGTCTTCTTCACCACCCCGGGGCGCTCGGTGCCATAGACGCAGTCGCCCACCACCGTCCGCGGTCCGCCGCCCATGCCCGGGTCGCCCGGGTGCGGCGGCCGCAGGTTCCGCAGGCAGGCGTAGCCCTCGGGCGCGCTGTCCCGCTCCGAGGTGCCGCGGTTGACGGCGGCGAGGTGCAGGACGAAGTCGGTGGTCTCGGGGCACAACGGGCCGCCCTCCTCGGGTCCGTTGTGGCGGGCCAGCACCCGGGCGACGGCGCGCCGGTCCGTGCAGCCCAGCTCCGGGAAGGCGGGGCCGGGGCCGGCGCAGGCGCCCTGGTCCAGATAGGTCGTGCTGTCGTGCCCGGCCCGGGGGGCCGGGTCGGCCTCCGGTTCGGCCCGCCCGGAGGCCTGGCATGCGGTGAAGGCGAACGGTGCGTACAGCACGGCGAGCACGAACAGCGCTGTCGGCAGCGCGGGATGACGCATGGGATCCCCCAACCACCTGGGAAAGACCAAGAGTTACCTGATGCGGTCGGCGCGCGCCAGGCGTGCGGGAGGCTTCGCTGAGGGTGACGGTCCTGGCTGCGCCCCAAGGCCCCAAGGGGGGCCGCCGCCGGTGCAGTTGGGAGGGGGCGCACCGGTCGGCGGCATGCCGTCGGCCGCAGGCGGCGGAGAGGGAGGTCAGCAACGCGATCAGCGACGGAAGCCGACACCGCTCTGCGGAGACTCACCGACAGCACGGTTCTAGGACGAAGGGCGCGCCGGTGTGGTTCCCCGGTGGGCGCGAAACGTCCGGTTCGCGCCGGGCGTACGGCGCGTGGTCAGCCGCGCTGCGGCCAGTGCTCGCGCAGCACGCGCACGGTCTCGGTGATCGCCGGGCGCCGGGCGGCGCCGGTGCGCCAGTAGGCGAAGATCCGCCGCACCGGGACCGGTTCGAGGCGCAGTGCGACCACGCCGTCCGGCAGCGGGCCGAGGCCGAGACGGGGGATGAGGGCGATGCCCAGTCCGGCCGCGACCAGGGCGATCTGGGTGTCGTACTCGGCCACCTGGTGGGCGAGTTCGGGTTCGCCGCCGCAGGCGCGCAGGGTGCGTACCAGCCAGTCGTGGCAGGCGGTGCCGGGTGGCTGGCAGATCCACCGCTGGTGGGTGAGGTCCGCGCGGGCGATGGTCTCGCTTCCGGCCAGCGGGTGGTCCGCGGCGACGAACACCTCGCACCGGTCGTCGCCGATGACGGCCCGCTCCAGGCCCTCCGGCGCGGGCAGCGGCGCGATGTCCCAGTCGTGCGCGACCGCGACGTCGATGGCGCCCCGGGCGACCAGGTCCACCGACAGATGGGGGTCGGCCTCGGTCAGCCGGGTGTCCAGGGCGGGGTGTTCCCCGGCCAGCCGGGCGAGTACGCCGGGCAGCAGGCCGCGGGCGGCGGTGGGGAACGCCCCGATGGTCAGCCTGCCGGTGGGCCGCCCGCGCTGTTCCTCCAGGGCCGTCTCGGCCTGTTCGACCAGGGCCAGCAACTGCCGTGCGGTGTCGGCGAGATGGCTGGCCGCGTCGGTGAGTGCCACGCCCCGGCCCCGGCGTTCCAGCAGGGTGGTGCGGGTCTCCCGCTCCAGCTTGGCTATCGCCTGGGAGATGGCGGAGGGGGTGTAGCCAAGGGCGATCGCGGCGGCGCTGACGGAGCCGTGCACGGACACGGCGTGCAGGGCCTTGAGGCGGGGCAGGTCGAGCATGGACATCGGCCTCCATCGTTCAGTACTGCTTCAACCCATCATGAAGCAGCCTGAACTGTTGTTACATGGTCGGCGCAGGTAATCCTGGTCACTTCGTTGCCGTCCCCCAACGGTGAAGCCGTCCTCCAACGGTGAAGAGGGAAGAGGAGTGCCAGTGGTCAGTCTGCATGCGGTGGTCGGCATGATGCTCGTGTCGCTGGGGCTGGTGCTCACTCCCGGGCCGAACATGATCTACCTGGTGTCCCGGTCGGTGACCCAGGGGCGCCGGGCGGGGCTGATCTCCCTGCTGGGCGTCGCCGTGGGCTTCCTTGTCTACCTGCTGGCCGCGACGGCGGGCATCGCCACCCTCTTCGCCCTGGTCCCCGCGGTGTACACGACCGTCAAGCTGGCCGGTGCGGCCTATCTGGGCTGGCTGGCCTGGCAGGCTCTCAGGCCCGGTGGAACGTCCGCCTTCGACCCCAAGCCGCTGCCCCCGGACCCGCCCCGCAAGCTGTTCACCATGGGTCTGGTCACCAATCTGCTCAACCCCAAGATCGCGATCCTCTATGTCTCGGTGCTGCCGCAGTTCGTGGACGCCGACCGGGGTTCGGTGCCGCTGCAGAGCCTGCTGCTCGGGCTGACCCAGATCGTGATCGCGGTCACCGTCAACGGCCTGATCGCCATGACCGCCGGTTCCGTCTCCGCCTTCCTGGGGCGGCGCCCTCGCTGGCTGCGGGCCCAGCGGTATGTGATGGGGACGGTGCTGGCGGGCATAGCGGTGCGGGTGGCCGCGGACTGAGGGCGTCCATGACCTCCATCTTTCAGTGTTGATAAAACCTACTCTGCAGAAACGTGAACTGGTGCTACAAGGTGGGCAGCCGTGATGCTGCTCGTATGCGTCCGCTTCACATAGCCCTCGCCGTCCTTGTCGCCGCCCTCTGGGGTGTCAACTTCGTTGTGATGGACATCGGCCTCGACCACTTGCCGCCCCTGTTGTTCTGTGCTCTCCGCTTTGTCGCGGCGGTGCTGCCGGCGGTCTTCTTCGTCGGGCGGCCGCCGGTCAAATGGCGGTGGATCATCGCGGTCGGGCTGGTGCTCGGGGTGGGGAAGTTCGGGCTGGTGTTCATCGCGATGCGGGCGGGGATGCCCGCCGGGCTGTCCTCGCTGGTACTGCAGATCCAGGCGGTGTTCACCGTGCTGCTGGCGGTGGCCTTCCTGGGCGAGCGGCTGGGCGGGAAGCGGATGGTGGGGATGGCGGTGGCGCTGGCGGGCATCGCGGTGGCCGCGGTCGACGAGGGCATGTCCGGCTCGATCCTCGGCTTTGTGCTGATCGTGGTGGCCGCGGCCCTCTGGGGGGTCTCCAATGTGCTGACCCGCAAGGCCGCGGCGCCGGATGCCTTCCGGTTCATCGTCTGGGTCAGCGTGGTCCCGGTGCTGCCGCTGCTGCTGCTCTCGCTGGTCTTCGAGGGCCCGTCGGCCGATGCCCGCGCGCTGGCCTCCATCGGATGGGACGGCGCCGGGGCGGTGCTCTATGTCGGCTGGATCAGTACGCTGCTGGGCTTCGGGCTCTGGGGCTTCCTGCTGCGCCGCCATGACGCCTCGGTCGTGTCCCCCTACGCACTGCTGGTGCCCGTGTTCGGGATGTCCTCGGCCGCGCTGATCCTGGGCGAGGACGTGAGCCCGCTGCGGTGGTGCGCGGCGGCGCTGCTGGTGGGCGGGATCGCGCTCACCTCGCTCCGCCGGCCTCGTCGGCCAGCCGCCGCAGGAACTTCCGGCCCGGACCGGCCAGTTCGGGAAACGGCGCCGCTTGTGGGTGCCAGCGCTTCTCGTACTCCCAGCACAGCCAGCCGTCCCAGTGCGCGCGGCCGAGCACGGTGACACAGTCGGCCAGCGGCACCGCGCCCGCGCCGAGCGGCAGGGGCGTGGTGTCCTGCGCCGAGGCGACATCCTTGAACTGGACATAGCCCAGGTGCGGGGCCAGCGCGGGAAAGCTGACGGCCGGTTCCTCGCCGCCCAGCCAGGTGTGCAGCACGTCCCACAGCACGCCGATGCTGTGGTGTCCCACCGGGCCCAGCACCCGCACCGCGTCCTGGGCCCGGCGGTGGGAGTCATGGGTCTCCAGCAGGACCCGGACTCCGGTGTCGGCGGCGAGCGGTGCGATGGCGCCCAGCCGGCGGGCGGCCTGTGTGTCGGCCTCCGGCGCGGGCCGGCCGCCGCCGCCGGGGAACACCCGCACATAGGGCGCGCCGAGGTCCCCGGCGAGCCGGACGAGGGCGGTGAGCTGGGCGAGCACCGGTTCGTCCGGTCCGGCGGCGGCGACCCGGGCGTATCCGGCGACGGCCAGGATCCGCACGTCCGCATCCGCGAACCGCCGGGCGGCGGCGGCCCGTTCGGCGGGGGGCAGACCGGGGTGGACGGGCTCCTCGGGGTGGGCGCGCAGCTCGACCCCCTGGTAGCCGTGCGCGGTGGCGAGGCGCAGCACCCCGGGGAGGGGCAGGCCGGGGACGCCGAGGGTGGAGAAGGCCAGCTTCATGGTCAGCGGCTTCCCCGTGCGCCGCACCGGCCCCCGCCACCTTCTGTAACGGATTGATAACGCTTCGAAATGCCTGCAACCCTACGGTGCCACGGTGGGTCGTATGTGGCATCCGGCTTCCCGGGGGAGGCATCCGGGGGGATAGGGGGAAGCCGGTCGAGGGGGGAATGCGAGGGGCCCGGTCGTCGGACCGGGCCCCTCGAGTCACTCCGGGGAACTCTCTGTCACACCCTGGCTGTACCGTCGGGACATGGTGCAACTGGCAGTCGTCGAAGGGGTTCTCGAGCGGATCACCTACGCCAACGAGGAGAACGGCTACACCGTCGCCCGGGTGGACACCGGCCGCGGCAGCGGCGATCTCCTCACGGTGGTCGGCTCGCTGCTCGGCGCGCAGCCGGGGGAGTCGCTCCGCCTGGAGGGCCGCTGGGGCTCCCACCCGCAGTACGGACGGCAGTTCACCGTGGAGAACTACACCACCGTGCTGCCCGCCACCATCCAGGGCATCCGCCGCTATCTGGGCTCGGGTCTGATCAAGGGGGTCGGGCCGCGCATCGCCGACCGCATCGTCAGCCACTTCGGTACCGACACCCTGGATGTCATCGAGGGCGAGCCCGGGCGGCTGATCGAGGTCCCCGGGCTGGGGCCCAAGCGCACCAAGTCGATCGGCGCCGCCTGGGAGGAACAGAAGGCCATCAAGGAGGTGATGGTCTTCCTGCAGGGCGTGGGCATCTCCACCTCCATCGCGGTGCGCATCTACAAGAAGTACGGCGATGCCTCGATCTCCGTGGTCCGCAACCAGCCCTACCGGCTGGCCGCCGATGTGTGGGGCATCGGCTTCCTCACCGCCGACCGCATCGCCCAGTCCGTGGGCATTCCGCACGACAGCCCCGAGCGCGTCAAGGCGGGCCTGCAGTACGCCCTGTCCCAGTCCACCGACCAGGGGCACTGCTTCCTGCCCGAGGAGCGCCTGATCGCGGACGGGGTGAAGCTGCTCCAGGTGGACACCGGGCTGGTCATCGACTGCCTCGCCGAACTGGCGGCCGACCCCGAGGGGGTGGTCCGGGAGACGGTCCCCGGGCCGGAGGACGGCGCGCCGGTGACGGCCGTCTATCTGGTGCCCTTCCACCGGGCCGAACTCTCGCTCGCCGGGCAGCTGTCGAGGCTGCTGCGGGCCGAGGAGGACCGGCTCGCCGCCTTCCGGGAGGTGGACTGGGACAAGGCCCTGGCCTGGCTGGCGGAGCGCACGGGTGCGGAGTTGGCGCCCGAGCAGCAGCAGGCGGTCCGGCTGGCGCTCTCCAGCAAGGTCGCGGTCCTCACCGGCGGCCCGGGGTGCGGCAAGTCCTTCACGGTGCGGTCCGTGGTCGAGCTGGCGCGGGCCAAGCAGGCCAGGGTGGTGCTGGCCGCGCCCACCGGCCGGGCCGCCAAGCGGCTGTCAGAGCTCACCGGGGCCGAGGCGTCCACCGTGCACCGGCTGCTGGAGCTCAAGCCGGGCGGTGACGCGGCGTATGACAAGGACCGGCCGCTGGACGCCGACCTGGTGGTGGTCGACGAGGCGTCCATGCTGGATCTGCTGCTCGCCAACAAGCTCGCCAAGGCCGTGCCGCCCGGTGCCCATCTGCTGCTGGTGGGCGATGTGGACCAACTGCCCTCGGTGGGCGCCGGGGAGGTGCTGCGCGACCTCCTCGCCGAGGGCGGCCCGGTGCCGGCCGTCCGCCTCACCCGGATCTTCCGGCAGGCGCAGCAGTCCGGGGTGGTCACCAATGCCCACCGCATCAACTCCGGTGTGCCGCCGGTGACTTCCGGTCTCGCCGACTTCTTCCTCTTCGCCGAGGAGGACACCGAGGAGGCGGGCCGCCTGGCGGTGGATGTGGCGGCCCGCCGCGTCCCCGCCAAGTTTGGGCTCGACCCGCGCCGGGACATCCAGGTGCTGGCCCCCATGCACCGCGGCCCGGCCGGTGCGGGCAACCTCAACGCCCTGCTCCAGCAGGCCATTACGCCCGCCCGTCCCGATCTGCCGGAGCGGCGCTTCGGCGGTCGCGTCTTCCGCGTCGGCGACAAGGTCACCCAGATCCGCAACAACTACGAGAAGGGCGAGAACGGCGTCTTCAACGGCACGGTCGGCGTGGTCACCGGCCTGGACGAGGTCGAGCAGCGGCTGACCGTGCGCACCGACGAAGACGAAGAGGTGGCCTATGACTTCGACGAACTTGACGAACTCGCCCATGCCTACGCGGTGACGATCCATCGCTCACAGGGCAGCGAATACCCCGCGGTGGTGATCCCGGTCACCACCGGCGCCTGGACCATGCTGCAGCGCAATCTGCTCTACACCGCGGTGACCCGGGCCAAAAAGCTGGTGGTGCTGGTGGGCTCCCGGCGTGCCCTGGGGCAGGCGGTGCGCACGGTCAGCGCGGGCCGCCGCTGCACCGCGCTCGATCACCGGCTCGGTTCCGGAGGTGGTGTTCGTCTCTGAGCGGTTTACCAAACGGGGCGAACGGGGCAGTATGGCCAGGTTGGCGGCACTGAGTGCCGCCCATGGGCCCTATGGCCGACCCCGAGTGCACGTACTTCGGCCAAATGGGGGAAGGTAGGGGTAGTCAGGGCACCTCAAAGAAGAGGCACAACGTCGGTGAGGGATGACGTGAGCGACAACTCTGTAGTACTGCGTTACGGGGACGGCGAATACACCTACCCGGTGGTCGACAGCACCGTCGGCGACAAGGGCTTCGATATCGGCAAGCTGCGCAACGAGACCGGTCTGGTGACCCTGGACTCCGGCTATGGCAACACCGCCGCCTACAAGTCCGCGATCACCTACCTCGATGGCGAGCAGGGCATCCTGCGCTACCGCGGCTATCCCATCGAGCAGCTCGCCGAGCGCAGCACGTTCCTCGAGACGGCCTTCCTGCTGATCAACGGAGAGCTGCCGACGGTCGACGAGCTGGCGACGTTCAAGGGTGAGATCACCCGCCACACGCTGCTGCACGAGGACGTCAAGCGGTTCTACGACGGCTTCCCGCGGGACGCCCACCCGATGGCCATGCTGTCGTCCGTGGTCAGCGCGCTGTCGACGTTCTACCAGGACAGCCACAACCCGTTCGACGCCAAGCAGCGCGACCTGTCCACCATCCGGCTGCTCGCCAAGCTACCGACGATCGCGGCCTACGCCTACAAGAAGTCGGTCGGCCACCCGGTGGTCTACCCGCGCAACGACCTCGGCTATGTCGAGAACTTCCTGCGCATGACCTTCTCGGTGCCCGCCGCCGACTATGAGCTGGACCCGGTCGTGGTCAGCGCCCTCGACAAGCTGCTCATCCTGCACGCCGATCACGAGCAGAACTGTTCGACCTCGACGGTGCGCCTGGTGGGCTCCTCGCAGGCCAATATGTTCGCCTCGATCTCTGCGGGCATCAGCGCCCTGTGGGGCCCGCTGCACGGCGGTGCCAATCAGTCGGTGCTGGAGATGCTGGAGGGCATCAAGGTCTCCGGCGGCGATGTCGACACCTTCATCCGCAAGGTGAAGAACAAGGAAGACGGCGTGAAGCTCATGGGCTTCGGGCACCGCGTCTACAAGAACTTCGACCCCCGGGCGAAGATCATCAAGGCGGCGGCGCACGATGTCCTGGCCGCCCTGGGCAAGGAGGACGAGCTTCTCGACATCGCCCTCAAGCTGGAGGAGCACGCGCTGGCCGACGACTACTTCGTCGAGCGCAAGCTCTACCCCAATGTGGACTTCTACACCGGCCTCATCTACCGGGCCATGGGCTTCCCGACCGAGATGTTCACCGTGCTCTTCGCGCTCGGCCGGCTGCCCGGCTGGATCGCCCAGTGGCACGAGATGATCAAGGAGCCGGGTTCCCGCATCGGCCGTCCGCGCCAGATCTACACCGGTGTGGTCGAGCGCGACTTCGTGCCGGTCGAGCAGCGCTGACCCCCATCGCGCCCAGGACGGCGCCCCGCCCCGGCTCCCGGGGCGGGGCGCCGTCGTATCACCCGGCTGCCGCATTGCCCGGTCAAAGGCATTTCAGACCGAAGTGTGTACACGGCATGTGTACAAGGCAGAGATGGCAGGTGTATATGGCAGCAATGAAAAGCGCCCCGCCGCCGATCCCCCCACGGGTCGGGGCGGGGCGCTTTTCGCCCCGGACCGGATTCCCCCCACGGGATCCGCCCGGGAGCCTTGGTGCGCCCTGCGCTCAACAGCTCATTCCGCACGCATTTGCCGGGACAGCGTACGTACGGGAGGGCCGCTCAAAGCTCCCCGGGTACGTGCCCCGGCCACGCGTGGCCGGTACCGTCCCCCAAGACGACCCAGCACTGCCTGGTTAGACCAACCACCCCCCGGAATGGTTACCTCCTAATTGCTGTGATCTAGGTCTCTTGGCAAAGTGGGGTTAAAAGGACAAGAGCCCTGATTTGAAAATCAGGGCTCTTGGAATTGCTTGAAATGGCCGGTCGGCCGGGCGGCTCAGACGCGGCCGGCCAGCTCGTAGCCCGCCTCGTCCACGGCGGCGCGCACGGCCTCGTCGTCCAGCGGGCCGGTGGCGGTGACGGTGACCTGGCCGGTGGCGGCGACGGCCTGCACGGAGGTGACGCCGTCGATCGCGGAGATCTCGCTGCGCACCGCGCCCTCGCAGTGGCCACAGGTCATGCCGCTCACCTGGTAGACGACGGTGGACAGGGTGTCGGTCCGGGAAGTCATGCCGATGCTCCTCAGTGATCGTGGGCCGCCTGGCGGTTGCCTGCGTCAACACTATACCCCCTAGGGGTATCCCTGGGAGGTAGGTGGCCGGCAAAGTCAGACGCGGCGTTCGCGCCGGGCACGGTTGCCGGGGCGTTTCGCCACCCAGATGCGGATCGTGTCCGCGAACCAGTACGGTTTGCCGCCCTCGGTGAGATCCGGGGCGGGCAGCAGCCCGTGCTTGCGATAGGAGCGCACGGTATCGGTCTGCACCCCGATGTGTGCTGCGATCTCCTTGTAGGACCAGAGTCGACGGTCGGTCATCTCTCGCGCCTCTCCGCTGCGCCGCAGCTACGGAGGGGTCCGTCGGGGGGACTGCGGCGCTGCCTTCTTGATCACCAGCCTGTCCCCGGTGAACGACGCGGTGTGACTGCCCGGGAGGGGCTGTCGAGCGGCTGTGACAGAAGCCTCGCCCAAATGTGACGTCCGTAACCGGGAGATGACCGAAAGCGCGGTGGCGCGGGGCCGGGTGACGGTCAGTCGAGCCCCGCCCGCGCCGCCACCTCCACCGGCCTGACCGGCCGGTTCTCCCGCCGTGACAGTTCGCAGGCCTCGGCGATCAGCAGCGCGGCCAGGCCCTCGCGGCCCGGGCACGGGCTGTGTGACGCGCCGTGCACGGCCCGTACGAAGGCGGCCAGTTCCGCGCGGTACGCCCCCTCGAACCGCTGCAGGAAGCCAGTCCAGGGCGCGGTGGGCGCCGCGGGGCCGTGCGGCTCGGCCGAGGTCACCGGGGTGCGGTCGTCCAGGCCCACCACCCACTGCTCCCGCTCGCCGCACAGCTCCGTCCGCACGTCGTACCCCGCGCCGTTGTAGCGGGTGGCGGTCGCGCTGACCAGCGTGCCGTCGTCCAGGGTGAGCAGCGCGACGGCGGTGTCGACGTCGCCCGCCGCCCGGAAGCAGTCCGCGCCGTCGGCCGAGCCCCGCGCGTACACCTCGGTCACCTCACGTCCCGTCAGCCACCGTACGGCGTCGAAGTCGTGCACCATGCAGTCGCGGAAGAGCCCGCCGGACAGCGGCAGGAAATCCGCGGGCGGCGGTGCCGGGTCCGAGGTGACGGCCCGGATGGTGTGCACCCGGCCCAGCCGCCCGGACCGCAGCGCCTCGCGCGCCGCGCGGTAGCCCGGGTCGAAGCGGCGCTGGAAGCCGATCTGGAGCAGCGTTCCGGCGGATTCGACCTCGCGCAGGGCGCGGGCGGTGCCCGCCGGGTCCAGGGCGATGGGCTTCTCGCAGAAGGCGGGCAGCCCGGCGCGGGCGGCGCGGGTGATGAGTTCCGCGTGGGCGGTGGTGGCGGTGGCGATGACCAAGGCGTCGACGCCGCTCGCGAAGACCTCGTCCACATCGCCCGCGGCGCTGGCTCCGACGCGCTGTGCCAGCGCCTTGGCGCGGCTCGGGTCGGCGTCGGCGATCACCAGCTCGGCGGTTTCGCCCAGGGTGCCGGCATGGAAGGTGCCGATGCGGCCGGCGCCGAGGAGTCCGATGCGGAGGGGGTGGGGCGGGGGCTGGGTCATGGTGCGTTCCTCGGTGGGTGGAGTCCGCGGCTACGCCCCGCAGGAGCGCAGAAAGGCGCGGGTGCGGCGGGCGATGGGCAGCGGGGTGTCCGGGGCGCAGGGGTACATGTCCTGCTCGACGATGGCGAAGAGGTCCACGCCCAGCCGCTGCGCGGCGGCCAGCACCGGCTCCAACGCGGGCACGCCGCGCGGCGGTTCGCACATCACCCCCTGCCGGACCGCGGGGCCGAAGGCCGTGCCCCGGCCGATGACATCGGCGAGGATGTCCGGGTCCACCTGCTTGAGGTGGAGGTAGCCGATCCGCTCGCCATAGGTCTCGATGAGCTTCACGCTGTCCCCGCCGCAGTAGGCGTAGTGGCCGGTGTCCAGGCAGAGGCCGACCAGCTCCGGATCGGTGGCGTCGAGGAACCGCTCGACATGTGCCTCGGTGTCGATGTGCGTGTCGGCGTGCGGATGGACGGCGATGCCCAGCCCGTACGCCTCGCGGACCTCGCGGGCCAGGCGCTCCATCCCGGTGGCGAGGTGGCGCCACTGTCCGGCGGTCAGCTCGCGGTCCTCGACCGGCTCGGCGGTCTTGTCGTCGCGCCAGAAGGACGGGATGACCACCAGCCGGTCCGCGCCCATGGCCCGGGTCAACTCGGCGACCTGGGCCACATGTTCCCAGGTGGCGTCCCAGACCGCCGGGCCCCGGTGCAGGGCGGTGAAGACCGTGCCGGCCGAGACCCGCAGGCCGCGCCGGGCGGTCTCCTCGCGCAACAGGCCCGGGTCGGTGGGGAGATAGCCATGGGGGCCGAGCTCGATCCACCGGTAGCCGGCCTCGGCGACCTCGTCGAGGAAGCGCCGCCAGGGCACCTGGTGGGGGTCGTCGGCGTACCAGACGCCCCAGGAGTCGGGTGCCGAGCCGATGCGGATGCGATCCAGCGCTGCGATGGGGGCGGAGTCCATGCGGCGGCTCTCCTCTCGCCGTCGGGCGGGGCCGGACAGAGCTTACGACCAGGTCGTTACGACCGGTCGTCAGCTTCCTGGCCGGGCGCGGGAAGTGTCAAGAGTTCGACAGGACATCAGGACGTAACGTCAACCAGGAGACGAGAGACGTCTGTATGTAAGGACAATTCCTTGACAGGGCCGAGCACGCCCGGTTACACCTGAGCCATGAGCGAGCCGTCGGCCGGACCGTACGACCTGATCACCATGGGCCGCCTCGGCGTGGACCTCTACCCGCTCCGGGCCGGAGTGCCGCTCGCCCAGGTGGAGACCTTCGGGCGGTTCCTCGGCGGATCGGCGGCCAATGTCGCGGTCGCCGCCGCCCGGTTGGGCCGCCGCACGGCGCTGGTCAGCCGCACCGGCGCCGACCCCTTCGGCGACTTCCTCCACCAGGCGCTGCGCGACTTCGGGGTGGCCGACCACTGGGTGACGGCCGTGACCGGCGACCCCACCCCGATCACCTTCTGCGAGATCTTCCCGCCCGACGACTTCCCGATCCACTTCTACCGCCGGCCCAAGGCGCCCGATCTGCAGCTCCGCGCGGCCGAGTTGGACCTCGAGGCCATCCGCGCCGCCCGGATCTTCTGGATGACCGGCACCGGACTGTGCGAGGAACCCAGCCGCACCGCGACCCTCACCGCGCTCAAGGCCCGCGGCAGGCGCGGCAGCACCGTCTTCGACCTGGACTGGCGGCCGTTGTTCTGGGGCGGCGAGGGCGGCGCCTCCGGCGCCGGCGGGCGCACCGGCCCGGCCGCCCTGGCCGCCGCCCGGCCGCACTACGCGGCGGCGCTCGGCCTGGCCACCGTGGCCATCGGCAACGCCGACGAGTGCGAGGTCGCCACCGGAGAGCGGGAACCCCGGGCCGCCGCCCGGGCCCTGCTGGCCGCCGGAGTCGAACTCGCCATCGTCAAACAGGGCCCCAAGGGCGTTCTCGCCCTGCATCGCGACGGCACCTCCGCCGAGCTGCCACCGGTGCCGGTCGAGGTGCTCAACGGCCTCGGCGCGGGCGATGCGTTCGGCGGTGCGCTCTGTCACGGTCTGCTCGCCGGCTGGGAGCTGGCGGACGCCATCCGCTTCGCCAATGCCGCCGGTGCGCTGGTCGCCGCGCGGCTGGCCTGCTCATCCGCGATGCCCACCCCGGCCGAGGTCGAGGACCTGCTGGCCCGGTCCGGGCAGGGGCGGCGCCCATGACCCTCCGGATCGCCGATCTCACCACCGTGCGCAGCCGTCACCCCGAGGCCATCGCCGAGGCCGCCGCCCGGCGCGCCCGCCGCCCCCTGCTCGGCGACCGCGGCCGGCTGATGATCATCGCGGCCGACCACACCGCCCGGGGCGCCCTGGACGCGGGCGGACACCGGCTGGCCATGGCCGACCGGCACGATCTGCTGGAACGTCTCTGCCTCGCCCTCTCCCGCCCCGGCGTGGACGGGGTACTGGCCACCGCGGACATCCTGGACGACCTGCTGCTGCTCGGCGCCCTGGAGAACAAGGTCGTCATGGGGTCCATGAACCGCGGCGGCCTGCTGGGCGCCTCCTTCGAGCTGGACGACCGCTTCACCGGCCTCGGCGCCGAGGACCTGGACCGGCGCGGCTTCGACGCGGGCAAGCTGCTGCTGCGCGTCGACCTCGAGGACCCCGGCTCGCTGCGCACCATGGCCGCCGCGGCCCAGGCCATCGACGCCATGGCCGCCCGCCGGCTGCCGGTCTTCGTCGAGCCGTTCCTCTGCCGGAGGTCCGGGGGGCGGCTGCGCAACGACCTGAGCGCGGAGGCCGTGACCACCTCCCTCACCATCGCCTCCGGGCTGGCCGCGACCTCGGCCTACACCTGGCTCAAGGTGCCGGTCACCGATGACCCGGCCGCCATGGAAAGGGTGTTGCGGGCCACCACGCTGCCGGTGGTGCTGCTGGGCGGGGATCCGGGGGAGGAGACCATGTACGAGAAGTGGCGTATGGCGCTGAGGGCGCAGAGTGTGCGGGGGCTGGTGGTGGGCCGGGCCCTGCTGTATCCGCCGGACGGCGATGTGGCGGGGGCCGTCGACCGGGCGGTGGGCTTGTTGTGACGGGGGGCTGGGCATGGTGCCCCCGGTCCCTTCCCCGGCCGACGCCGGGAGGCGTCCCCACTTTCAAGGAGCTTTCAAGGAGCTTTCAAGGAGACAACGACACCGTGACCGACGACCCCTACACCCTCGACATCGGCCCCGAACAAGCTCATTGGACCCACTCCTCCCTCCGTATCCTCGAACTGCCGCCCGGCGGCAGCCACACCTTCGCCGCGGGCGACAGCGAATGGATCGTCCTGCCGCTGGACGGCGGCTGCACGGTCTTCACCGAGGGCCGGACCTTTGAACTGCACGGCAGGGAAGGCGTATTCAGCTCCCTCACCGACTTCGCATACATCCCGCGCGACGCCCACGCCACCCTGGCGACCGCACTCGGCGGCCGCTTCGCCCTCCCCGGCGCCCGCTGTGCGCGCCGGCTGCCCGCCCGCCATGTCCCGGCCTCCGCCGTCCCGGTCGAACTCCGCGGCAGCGGCAGCTGTTCGCGCCAGGTCAACAACTTCGCCGCGGCAGGGGTGTTCGAGTGCGACCGGCTGATCGCCGTCGAGGTGCTCACCCCGGGCGGCAACTGGTCCTCGTACCCTCCGCACAAGCACGACCAGTACCGCCCCGGCGAGGAGTCGCAGCTGGAGGAGATCTACTACTTCGAGATCTCGGGCGGCGACGCCGGCCTCGGCTACCAGCGGGTGTCGCCGTCCCACCCGGGCGGCACCGACCTGCTGGCCGAGGTCCGTACCGGCGACGTCGTCCTGATCCCGGACGGCTGGCACGGCCCCTCCATCGCCGCGCCCGGCCATGACATGTACTACCTCAATGTGATGGCCGGTCCCGGTGAGCGCGAGTGGCTCATCCGCGACCACCCCGACCACGCCTGGATCCGCGACACCTGGCCGGATCAGCCGCTGGATCCACGGCTTCCGCTCGCCGCCCCGGGAGGTCCCCGTTGAACACCCCGATGTTGAACACCCCGACGTCGAACACCCCGACCCGGCGGCTCACCGTCGCCCAGGCCCTGGTGGAGTTCCTCGCCCACCAGCACACCGAACTCGACGGACAGCGCCACCGCCTGATCACCGCCTGCTGGGGCATCTTCGGCCATGGCAATGTCGCCGGAATCGGCCAGGCCCTCCTGGAGACCGGCCAACAGCGGATGCCCTTCCACCAAGGCCGCAATGAACAGGCCATGGTGCACGCCGCCGTTGGCTATGCACGCGAGCGGCAGCGGCTCTCCGCGCACGCCGTCACCACCTCCATCGGGCCCGGCGCCACCAACCTGGTCACCGGCGCGGCCCTGGCCACCATCAACCATCTGCCCGTCCTGCTGCTCCCCGGCGACACCTTCGCCACCCGGCCCGCCGACCCGGTGCTCCAGCAGCTGGAACACCCCGGCGCGGGCGACATCTCCGTCAACGACTGCCTGCGCCCGGTCTCCCGGTACTTCGACCGCGTCACCCGGCCCGAGGCGCTGATCCCCGCCGCCCTGGAGGCCATGCGGGTGCTGGCCGACCCGGTGGAGACCGGGGCCGTCACCCTCGCCCTGCCGCAGGACGTCCAGGCCGAAGCCTTCGACTGGCCCGAGGAGTTCTTCGCCGAGCGCGTCTGGCCGGTGCGCCGCCCCGCACCCGACCCCGCCGCCGTGGCCGCGGCGGCCGAGGCGGTACGGGCGGCCCGGCGCCCGCTGCTGGTGGCCGGCGGCGGCGTCCGGCACAGCGGCGCCCAGCAGGCGCTCGCCGACTTCGCCTCCGCCACCGGCATCCCGATGGCCTTCACCCAGGCGGGTAAGGGCGCGGTGAGTCACCACCACCCCATGGACACCGGGGGCATCGGCCACACCGGCACCGCCGTCGCCGACGAACTGGCCCGCACCGCCGACCTGGTGATCGGTGTCGGCACCCGCTTCACCGACTTCACCACCGCTTCCTCAACCCTCTTCGCGGCCCCCGGGGTCCGCTTCATCAACCTCAACAACAGCTCCCGTGACGCCCATAAGCTCTCCGGCCTGGCCCTGACCGGCGACGCCCGGGCCGGTCTCGAGGCGCTGCGGGCCGAGCTGGCCGGCCACCGGGTGTCCGAGGCGTATGAGCGGGAGTACGCGCGGGGCCGGGCCGCCTGGGAACAGACCGTCCGGCGCGCCTACTCCTGGCACGACCCCGACGCCCGCCCCACCCAGGCCCAGGTGCTGGGCGCGCTCGACCGGGTGACCGACGGCTCCGACGTGATCGTCAACGCGGCGGGCTCGCTCCCCGGCGACCTCCACAAGCTCTGGCGGTCCCGCGGCGGGGACTACCACGTCGAGTACGGCTACTCCTGCATGGGCTATGAGATCCCGGCCGCGATCGGCGTGTATCTGGCCTCCCGCCGGCCCGTCTGGGCGCTGGTCGGCGACGGCACCTATCTGATGATGCCGACCGAGCTGGTCACCGCGGTCCAGGAGGGCATCCCCATCAAGGTGGTGCTGATCCAGAACCACGGCTATGCCTCCATCGGCGGGCTCTCGGACGCGGTGGGCGCCGAGCGCTTCGGCACCGCCTACCGCCACCGCGCGGCCGACGGCGGCTACACCGGCGACCCGCTCCCCGTCGACCTGGCCGCCAACGCCGCCTCGCTGGGCATGGATGTGCTGCGCCCCCGGACGATCGCCGAGCTCTCCGAGGCGCTGGAGGCGGCCCGGGCCGCCCGGCGGCCCACATGTGTCCATGTGGAGACCGAAACGGCCGACACTGTGCCGGGCGCGCCCCCCGCCCAGGCGTGGTGGGATGTGCCCGTCGCCGGGACCGCCACCCGCCCCGCGGCGGTGCGGGCACGGGAAGCGTACGAGCGAGCCGCGGGCGCCCGCCGCCGCCACCTGTAGCGGGAACCCGTACCGACCGCGGCGGGGGCCCGCCGTGCGCACCACCGGATCCGTCCCAGCAGCGCCGCGAGCGGCGAGCCCGCCGTTACCGTGGAAGTGAGAGAGGGCCGAGCGATGAAGACCGTCAACCACTGGATCGGCGGCAGGTCCGTCGAGGGCACCTCGGGCCGGTACGGCCCGGTGACCGATCCGGCGACCGGTGCGCAGACCACCCGGGTCGCCTTCGCCTCGGCCGACGAGGTGGACGCCGCCGTCGCAGCGGCCAAGGCAGCCCGGGCGAGCTGGGGCACCTCCTCGCTGGCCACCCGCACCGCGGTCCTCTTCGCCTACCGCGCGCTGCTCGACGCCCACCGCGACGAGCTGGCCCGGCTGATCACCGCCGAACACGGCAAGGTGCACTCCGATGCGCTGGGCGAGGTGGCCCGAGGCCTGGAGATCGTCGAGCTGGCCTGTGGCATCACCACCCAGCTCAAGGGCGAGCTGTCCACCGAGGTGTCCAACCGGGTGGATGTGGCCGCGATCCGGCAGCCGTTGGGGGTGGTCGCGGGCATCACGCCCTTCAACTTCCCGGCCATGGTGCCGATGTGGATGTTCCCGCTGGCCATCGCCTGCGGCAACACCTTTGTCCTCAAGCCCAGCGAGAAGGACCCCTCACCCGCCATCCGCCTCGCCGAACTGGCCGCCGAGGCCGGGCTGCCGGACGGGGTGCTGAACGTCGTCAACGGCGACCGGACGGCCGTCGACCGGCTGCTGGAGCACCCCGACATCGCCGCGGTCTCCTTTGTCGGCTCCACCCCCATCGCCCGGCACATCCACACCACCGCCGCCGCGCACGGCAAGCGCGTCCAGGCGCTCGGCGGCGCCAAGAACCACATGCTGGTGCTGCCCGACGCCGACCTGGACGCCGCGGCGGACGCCGCCGTGTCGGCGGCCTATGGCTCGGCGGGCGAACGCTGCATGGCCATCTCGGCGGTGGTCGCGGTCGGCGACACCGGGGACGCCCTGGTGGCGAAGATCCGCGACCGGGCCGAGAAGATCAAGATCGGCCCCGGTGACGACCCGAGCTCCGAGATGGGCCCGCTGATCACCAAGGAGCACCGCGACAAGGTGGCCGGCTATGTCGCGGGCGCCGCGGCCCAGGGCTGCGAGGTCGTCCTCGACGGCACCGGCCGCACCGTCGAGGGGCACGAGAACGGCCACTGGATCGGCCTCTCGCTGCTGGACAAGGTGCCCACCACCGCCGACGCCTACCGGGACGAGATCTTCGGCCCGGTGCTGTGTGTGCTGCGCGCCGCGACCTACGAGGAGGGCGTCGCCCTCATCAACTCCTCGCCCTGGGGCAACGGCACCGCCGTCTTCACCCGCGACGGCGGGGCCGCCCGGCGCTTCCAACTCGAGGTCCAGGCGGGCATGGTGGGCGTCAATGTGCCGATCCCGGTGCCGGTGGGCTACCACTCCTTCGGCGGCTGGAAGGACTCGATCTTCGGCGACCACCACATCTACGGGAACGACGGCGTCCACTTCTACACCCGGGGCAAGGTCGTCACCACCCGCTGGCCCGACCCTGAAGACGGCGGTGTCGACCTGGGCTTCCCCAGCCACCGCTGAGCGGACCTTTCCGACCCCCTCCGACCAGGGACGTAAGCTCAGGCCATGACCTGGTCAAGCGCGCTCAAGGACACCGCACGAGCCGGGCTGACCATCGAGCGCACCACCCTCGAGCCCCTGATGGCGCTGCGTGCCGCGGTGGGCGTCGCCCTGGTCATCGGCCTGATCATGGCCTTTGGCACGCCCGCCCTCGCGGTCTCCTCCGCCTTCGGCGCCTTCGCCGCCGGGCTCGCCACCTTCCAGCGCAGCTGGCGGCCGCGCCCGGTGCTGGCGCTGGGGGTGTCGGTCGGACTGGGCATCAGCACCTTCCTCGGCTACCTGGCCGCCGCCGACCATGTGCTGTTCGTCCTGCTGCTGGCCGTCTGGACGCTGCTGTCGGGCATGGCCTGGGCGATCGGACCGGTGTCCGGCCTGGTCGCCACCCAGACCATCGCGGTCATGCTGGTCACCGTCACCCTGCCGACCTCGGTGGCCGGCGCGGCCGTGCACACCGCGCTGATCGTCTTCGGCGGGGTGACCCAGGCGCTGCTCATCGTCCTCTTCCCGATGCGGCCCTGGGGCCTGCAGCGCGATGCGCTCGCCGACGCGCTGGCCGCCGAGGCGGACTACGCCCGCCGGCTGCGCCACGACCCGGTGGCCCCCTTCGACCCGCACCCGCTGATGGAGGCCCGCTCCGCCGCCGAGCTCACCCCCCGGCAGGCCCGCAGCCGCCCCCTCCAGCTGGCCGGTCCGCGGGGCGTCGCCGAGCGGCTGCGCCCGGTGCTGGCGGCCCTCGCCGACCCGGTGGTCGGCGCCCCCGCCGAGGGCCCGCAGCGCGACCGGGTACGGGACCTGCTGGGCGCCACCGCGGTCGTGCTGGACGCCGTGGCCCGCGCGATCCGCTGGGGCAAGCCGGTGCGGCTGCCGCCCGAGGCGATGGCCGTGCTGCAGGTGCCCGAGTCCGGGCCGATGCTCACCGGCGCGGCCCGCCGCTCCGCGTACCGGCTGATCGCCCTGCTCGGCGATGTGGTGGAGCAGAGCGACGAGCCGGTACGGTCCGCCCGCCCCGAGCACCGGCATCTGCGGCGGCCCACCATGCCCCGGCTGGTGCCGGTCGCGCTGCGTGCGCTGCGGCGCGAGGCACGCTGGTCGTCGCCCATCGGCAGACATGCAGTGCGGGTCTCGGCGGTGGCCTCGGTCGGCTATGTGCTGGGCACCGCGCTGCCGCTGGGCCATGGCTACTGGGTGCCGATGGCCTCGGTGATGGTGATGCGGCCCGACTTCGCCCAGACCTATTCGCGGGGGGTGGCCCGCTTTGCCGGCACCGTGGTGGGCGTGCTGATCGGCGGGGCGCTGATGGCGCTGTTCCACCCCGGGATCCAGGTGTGCGCGGCGCTGGCCGTGGCCAGCGTCGGGCTGCTGTACCTGCTGATGAGCATGGGCTACATCGTGGTCTCGGCGTGCATCGGCGGCTATGTGGTCTTCCTGCTCGGCATAGTGGGCGAGGGCTGGTCGCAGACCGTGCAGGCCAGGGTGGCACTGACGCTGCTGGGCGGGCTGCTGGCGATGGCCGCCTATGCGCTCTTCCCCCTCTGGGAGACGCACCGGCTGCGGGACCGCCTGGCCGGCTGGCTGAGCGCCAACGGCGACTACGCGCTCGCGGTCCTCGGCGCCTATGCCGAGCCCGCCGCGCTCCGGCCGCGCCGGGTGCGCGAGGCCCTGCTGGACTCCCGGGCGGCGCGCACCAAGTGGGAGGAGGCCACCGAGCGCGCCCTCAAGGAGCCGGTACGCCACCGGGGCATCTCCCGCACCGCGGAGCGCGCGGCGGATGCGGCGCTCACCACCATGGGCCGGGTGACCATGCTCATGGAGGCCCACCTCCCGGACAAGCGGGCCGAACCCTCCAAGGGTGCCGAGGAGTTCGCCACGGCCCTGCGCATCGCGCTCCCGGACGCGGTGGCGGCGGTACGGGAACGCCGGGCGCCGGACTGGACCGCGCTGCGCGCGGCGAGCGCCGACTGGTGTGCGACGGAGGGCGACGCGGGGGTCGGGGTGCGCGGCGCCGAACTGCTGGTCGACGCCCTTGAGGAGCTGGCGGCGGCACTGTCGCCCGGCACCGGAGGCCGCAACCGGGCGGCACGCCGGTCCTAGGACCCGCCCTGGTCGACGAACAGCCGGTCGAGGTGGGCGTCCACCAGCCGGAGCGCCTCCTCGGGCGGGATCACCCCCAGCAGGGTGGTGCTCATCAGCCCGTCGGTCAGGGCGTACAGCACCATCGCCTCGCCGTCCGGATCTATGCCCTCCGCGACCTCGCCCCGGGCGACGGCCTCCCGCAACTGCGCGGCGAAGAGCGCACACAGCGCCGGGATGCCCTGCTGTGCGTGGCGGCGCAGCCGCTCATGGTGAACCGCCCTGGCGAAATAGGCGACTTGTACCAGATTGCCGCTGCGTCGCTTGGCGTCCAGCGGCAGCAGCTCGGCGGCGACCTCGTGCAGCACCCGGCGCGGCGAGGGGGCGGTGGGCAGTCCCCCCAGGCGTTCGCGGATCCTGCGGTCGGCGACGGTGCTCAGGTGGTCGAGGGTGACGACGAGCATCTCGTCCTTGCTGGCGAAGTAGTGCTGCAGCTGCCCCAGCGAGATGCCCGCCTCGGCCGCGATGTCCCGCAGCCCCACTCCGTCCAGGCCGCGCGCCCCGGCTATCCGCCACAGCGCCTCGGCGATGCGGCGGTGCCGCTCCTCATGGTCCACGCGCTTGGGCACGGCTTCCGCTGCCCCCCTTTGGCAAGTCAGTCGTATTGTTATACCTTACCGGAGCCAATACGACTGACTTGCAATGCCCTGGGGGCACCATGACCGGCGCAGGCACCCAACTCACCCTCCGCCCACCCCGCAACCGCGTCGATCCCCGGGCGCGCCGCTGGTGGACCATGCAGGCGCTGCTGGCCGTGAGCGGCCCGATGCTGCTGACGGCCGTGACGCTGCTGATCCTGTCCGTCCTCCTGTTCCCCGGCGTCCTGCCCTGGCTCGTCCCGCTGCTGCTGGTCGTCCTGGTGCTGCCCGCGCTCGGCTATCTGCTGGCCATGCCCGCCTGGCGCTACCGGGTGCACGCCTGGGAGGTGGGGACGGCAGCGGTGTACACCGCGAGCGGCTGGTTCTGGCAACGGCGGCGCATCGCCCCGCTGTCCCGCGTCCAGACCGTCGACACCCTGCGCGGCCCGCTCCAGCGGCGCTACGGCCTGGCCACCGTCACCGTCACCACCGCCTCCACCGCGGGCGCCGTGAAGATCTCCGGCCTCTCCGAGGCCGACGCCCGGCGGATGGCCGAGCTGGTCAGCGAGGCCGCCCGGCTCACCCCCGAGGACGCGGCATGACCGATCACGCCCGCCGGGACCAGTGGCGCCGCCTCAACCCCCGTACGCTGCTGGTCCATTGCGCCTGGCTCGGCGCCCCCCTCGGCACCCTCGTCCTCACCGCGCTGGCCACCGGCGGGCACCTGGAGGCGAAGGCCTGGATCACCCTGGCCTGCATCACCGCCGCCTTCGCGGTCATCACCCTCATCGGCTTCGCCACCTGGCGCCGCACTCGCTTCCGGGTCACCGCCGATGCGCTCGAGGTACGGACGGGCCTGCTCACCCGGCACGTCCGCTCGATGCCCCTGCATCGCATCCGCACCGTCGACCTGACCGCCAACCCCGTGCAGCGGGTGCTGGGCCTGGTCGTCCTGCGGGCCGGCACCGGAGGCCAGGGCAAGGGGCTCACCCTGGAGACCCTCACCCGCGCCGACGCCGAGCGCCTCCAGGGCGAACTCCTCGCCCGCGCCGGGGGAGTGAACGCCGACGACCCCGTCCTGTCCACCGCCGACCCGCGCTGGCTGCGCTACGCACCGCTCACCTTCTGGGTCTTCGGCGGTGTCCTCGCCGTCTGCGGCTCGGCGTGGAAGGCGATCGACGGCATGGGCATCAAGCCGTGGCGCATCGGCTTCGTTCGCCGTGCCTTCGACGAGTTCGGCAACGGGGTGCTGTGGCTGACGATTCCGCTGGGCGTGCTCGCCGTTGCCGTGATCGGCTCGGTCGGCGCCATCGCCCTCTACGCCGAGAACTGGTGGCGCTACCGCCTGGAATGGAGCGACGCCACCACCCTGCGCATCCGCCGCGGCATGTTCACCACCCGCTCCGTCTCGATCGAGCGCGCCCGGCTGCGCGGCGTCATGGTCTGCGAGCCGATCCTGCTCCGCGCCGGTGGTGGCGCGACCGTGTACGCCGTCGCGGGCGGCCTCGGCAACCGCGAGGAGAACAAGAAGCGCAGCTTCATCCTGCCGCCCGCCCCCCACGCGGAAGCGCTGCGCGTACGGGCCGGGGTGCTCGGCGAGCAGATCGACACGGACAACCTCCTCCCGCACCCCCGAATCGCCTTGCGCAGGTGGGCCGTTCGGGTGCTGGCCTGGGTCGTCCTGCCGGTGACGGCCGCCCTGGCCGTGCTCGGCGCCCTGCTCACCCCGGTCCTGCTGTACTGCGCGCTCGGCTGGCTGCTGCTCTCCGTACCCACCGCGTACGCCCTTGCGGGCAACGCCTACCGCGCCCTCGGCCATGCCGTCCGCGGGCGCTGGCTCATCGTCCGCTCCGGCACCCTGTGGCGGCGGACGGTGACCCTGGACCGGTCCGCCGTGCTCGCCTGGACCTTCACCGAAACCCCCTTCGCCCGCCGGGCCGGTGTGGTCACCGTGACCGCCGCCGTCGCGGCGGGCGAGGACGGGTATCGCATCCGTGACATGGCGGCCGGCGAGGCCGCCGCGTTCGCGGACACGACGACGCCCGGGATCGTCGGGGAGTTCCTGACGGTCGCCCCGTCCAGTCAGCGCGCAAGGTAGGTGGACGGTCCGTCGCTCCCGAGGTCCGGCTTGTCGGCGGCGAGCAGCCAGACCCTTGCCTTCGCCCTGGCCCGGCGGTGGCCCTTGCCCTTGCCTTTGCCGTGCTCGCCGGCCTGGCTGCGGGTGAAGGTGAGCTTGTGCCCCATCGCATACCCCTCGGCATCCGGCTCGCCCGGCCTGGGTTCGGGGAAGTAGAGGCTGGTCTTCTCGGTGATCAGCAGGGTCGCCATGTCCCTCTTCCACACCGCCGTGTGGGGAACGACATTCACCTTGGCGTGGGTGTACCCGCCGTCGGTCCGCTCGTACTCCCTGCCCTGCCGGGCGAGTTGGGTGAACTCCTTGTGGAGCTTGCCCCGCAGTGCGGGAGTGACGTTCGCCGGTATGTGCCGCACCGCATGGGTGCGCCCGGCAGTCGTGACCGTGTCGGCGCGCTGCTGCAGATAGCCGTTTGCGATGCCGGCGAGGGTGGCGATCTCGGTCTGCGGGAGTGGGCGGGCGGGGTTGCTCCCGGCGGCGGAGGCCGTTGTGACCAGGCCCAGGACCAGGGCGGCGGCGACCGCGGCGGCGGGGCGTGGCATGCGGAGGGGGACAGGCGCCATTCTTCTCCTCCGGATTTGGCTGCAACGTCTGCCCATAGGGAGTGAGTCGGCGACGACAAGGTTCCCGAACGCGTGTCTGGAGTGGCGTATATGGGCCCGAGCGTTGCCCGGGCCCCAAGTGGTACCGCCGTCAACGACCCGAATGCATCACCGGCTTGCCGTGCTGGTCGAGCGGGATCGAGATGGTCCGGGGAATGCTGCGCTTCTGACTGGGGGAATCTTTCCCCGGCCAGCCACTTGCCCCACTCATCGGTTATCTCCTGCAGCGAGCGGGCGACGCCGACGGCGGGGGTGAGAGCGAGAAGATGTCGCCTGGAGACGTGACTCATTGCGTTCTGTCCTTCTTGTGAGGACAGGGGCAGGGCGGGCGAAATCACTTGGTACGCAATGAAATCGGCGAACGGCTGTGCTGCCTAGGGACTTTGGTCCCGGGTGCGAAGGCGGCCGTGGTGAACAGCGTGAGCAGCAGTGCCACGCACCACAGTCCGAAGGTCACCCAGGCGAGGGTGTGCCAGCCGGCGGTGAAGGCGCTGACATCCTCCGGCGACCCGACGACGGCACCGAATCGACGAGGTCTTTGCCGAGGAGGAGCAGTGGCTGCCGCAAGCTGAGCCAAGAAGGGACACTGGTTCTCACGGGCCGGCACCCTCACCCGGTGCCGCACCGGAGCCGCTGATGACCTGATGTCGCCGGCCCGTTCCGCTGTCGGCCGATAGTGGGCTGCCAGGGGGAATCAAGCGGGCGGGGCGTCGATTGCCGTGTTCTGACCGGCCACGATCTTCCAGTCGCCGGCCTGCTTGGCGATCACGTAGAGCGTGGCCCCGTGGGCCCCTTCGACGGGGTTGCCCGCACGGTCGGTGGGCGTCTGTGCCACGTTCACCGCGATCACTTCGGGTGCAATCTCCAACAGCTTGACGATCTCGTACCGTGCGTAGGAGTCGCGCAGGAAGCCCTTCATCGCGGGGGCGCTGAACCCGGCGATCGTCTCCCGGTCGTCCAGCCGCTTGCCCATGGCGTTGGACCAGGACGTCCGCTGTGCGAACTGCTCGCTCAGCGCGATGGCGTCCTTGGAGTTGAACGCCTCCTCCAGCCTCTTCACCACCCCGGTCACCGCTGCCCGGGTCTCCGGCGAAATGGCTCCTACTGCGAGAGTGTCGTTCGTCATGGCTGTTTCCTCGACTGTCCTCAACTGTCCTTGCGACCGGACTTCGTCCGGCCGGCGGTGATTGCCGCCAGTACTCACCCAACATCCTCAACCAAGGTTGAGGTCAAGGGGGAGCCTTCTTGAAAGGGCGCCGGGCGGTCAGCCGTCCTGGTGGATCTTTGTGCACAGCAGGGTGTCGCCGTCGTCCACCAGCCAGGACCAGTACCGCGTCCGGTCGTATTGCCCCCGGACGCAGTTCCGGGAACCGGCGCCCAAGGGAGCCCGGTAGACGCCGGTGATGTGCATGACCTGGTTGTACGTGGCGGGAACCCGCTGTGCCCGGCAGTCCACGGCCGTCATCGGGCCGATCGAGATCCGGTCCCCGGACTGCCTGCCGAGCAGGCAGTAGTACTTGAGGTAGATGCGGGTGAGGCACAGCTTTGTGGTCCTGCCGGAGGCGGCCGTATACGACCAGTACGACTTGCCCGTGCCGCTGGGGCAGACCCCGCTCATGGTGCTGGTGACACGGACCAGGCCCGCCCGGTCACTGCCGCAGGACACGGGCGATGGCGGAACCCTGGCACTCCAGTCGATGGTGTTGCCGCCGCGGCCGGTGTCGTAGAGGGGCAGACAGTCACCGGCCGAGACGGCCTTGAACGCCTCTTCGGTGGAATCCGGTGCGGGGGGCCGGGTCCGCTGGTCGGGCACGTCATGCCGGCTGCCCGAATCGCCGGATGTGTCGCGAGGGCGGGTGTCCGTTCCCCGGGTGCCCGCGGAGGTGCCGGAGGATGTGCCCCCGGAGGTGCCTGCGGAGGTGCCGGAGGAGGTGCCGTTCCGGTTGGCCCGGAACGGGCTGGCCGAGGAACCGCGCGACGCGTCGCGATTCCCGTCCGGTTTGTCATCGCCCTTCCAGGGGTGCCAGACCAGGAGCCCGATCGCGAGCGCGACGGCCACGAGCCAGCCCACGGCCTTCTCTCCCAACTTCCGCTGCTCTTCGGCCTTCCGCCGCTCCTCCTCCTGCTGCTTCGCTTTGGCCGCTCGCTTTTGTGCCGCCTTCCGTTGTTTTTCGGCCTCCTGCGCCCTGGCACGCACGGCGGCTGCCGCGAGGTCGCGCAGCTCCTGGTGCCTGCGCTCGCGGGCCTCGCGTGCCTGCCGTTCCCGCTCCCGGCGCCTGATCTGTTCCTGGGTGTCGAGGCGGGTGGGCGTCCGCGGTGGCGCCGGGCGGGTGTGCTCGTCGGCCATCGCGGCCGCGGCGCCCTGGTCCGTGCTCAGCGCCCGCCCGTGCGCCTCGTACGCGGCGATCAGCGCCGTCCACCGGACCGGCAGCCAGTGGTGGTCGCGCTGCCGCGTGGACGTCCGGTCGGCATGCTGCAGGAAACTCACCAACAGGTCGTCGAGGGCGGGGCGTTTGCGGGGCTCGAAGGCCAGGCACGGGCGGATCAGCGAGGCCAGTTCCGCGGGGAGCCCGGCCAGGTCGAGCTTGCCGGCCTGTACGCGGGCCAGCCGCTGGAGAGGGCCCTCATCGGCCAGGGGATAGGGCGAGCGGCCTACGGCGAGGTGGAAGAGCGTCGCGCCCAGCGAGAACACATCGGACGCGTTGGTGGAGCTCTTGCCGTGCGCCTGCTCCGGGGAGGTGTAGTCGATGGTGCCCAGCGTCAGCGAGGTCGTGGTCTTGTCGATCGCGTGCGAGATCCCGAAGTCGATGACCAGAGGCCCGGCAAGGGGCAGCAGGATGTTCTGGGGCTTGATGTCACGGTGTACGACACCCTTGTCGTGCAGGGCGAGTAACACCTGTATGGCTCCGGCCGCGACCCAGGACAGCGCCGAGGGCGGCAACGGCCCCGCCGCGCCGACCAGTTCGCCGAGGGAGGGCGCCGGAACGTATTCGATGGCCATCCAGGGCTGCCCGGCCCGCGCGTCGGCATCGAGCACCCGGGCCGTATAGGCGCTGTCGACCCGCCGGGCCAGCTCCACCTCGCGGGCGAACCGCTTCCGGTCGGGCTCGCTGACCACACCCTCGGTGAGCAGTGTCTTGACCGCGACCAGCGGGCTGCCCGCCCTGGCCCGCGCCAGGTAGATCCGCCCCATGCCGCCCGAAGTGAGCCGCCACAGCAGCCGGTAGGGCCCGAGCCGCTTCGGGTCGTCCTCACCGAGCGGCCGGATGCCTATGCCGGACATCCCCCGTCACCTCCCCCTCGGTCCCCCAGCCGGTGCCCGGCAGAGGAACCGGCGTGCCAGTTCCGTGAGTTGAGTGTGCTGCGTCTGAAGCTGACACGACAACCGCCGGGCGGTTGGTTTCACTCTCGCCGGCCCCCTCCGAGGATGCCCCGGCCTTCAGGCCTGTTCGCTATTCGGCTGCGGCGGCGAGGCTGCCGACGTTGGACCTGGTGCGGCTCCAGGCGATGAAGGCTTGCCAGGCGGGGGTGGGGACGGTCAGGGCGGGGCCTTGGGGGCGCTTGCTGTCGCGGACTGGGATGGACTCGGTCCAGGCGGAGCGTATGAGGTTGTTAAACGTGTCGCCTATCTCTACACAGGCGCCGCCGTTGTTGCTGCTGTAGCTGCTCTTACGCCATTCGGGGCGTATGGGACCGTTGAGTGATTCACCCACCTCTATGCAGTTCCCACCGTTGGTGCTGCTGTAGCTGCTCTTGCGCCAAGCGATGTGCAACCGACTTGCGCTGATCATTTACGGAACTCCTTCAGGCGGGCCTTGATCAGTTCGGCGGACGCTTCGGGCGACAGAGCTGCTGCCCTGAGCAGATCGTAGGTGTGAGCCGCACAGCTGACGTCGAGGGCGTCGGCGGTCATCCGGCCTTGAGAGAAGCCGTCCGCATAGAGCACATCCGATCCTTCATCGAAGCCGAGGATCATAAAGGGCCCTTCAAGTCCTGGATGCGCAGCGATGCTGGATGGAATGACCTGGATGACATTGCGTGGCGCTTCGCCTGCTGTCAGCAGGTGTTCGAGTTGTGCTCGCATTACTGCAGGCCCGCCGATGTGGCGGAACAAGACGTACTCGTCGATGATGAACCAAGTGCGTGGTGGTGACTCACGCTCGAAGATGCCTTGTCGTGTCATGCGGACTGCGACCAGCTCATCGAGATTGTCCGGGCGTACGGCACTGAACAAGGACCGCGCGTAGTTCTCGGTCTGCAACAAGCCGGGGATGACCTGCCCTTCGAACGATCGAAAGGTCGCCGCGTCCCGTTCCAGCTCCACAAACGGCAAAAACCAGCTCGGATAAGCGAACTTGACCACCAGCGGGTGCAGTCGCCCAAAATGCCCGCCCGCCCCGAACGCCTCATCGAGATCCCGCGCCAGCTCCTCCGACGGCACCCGCTTCGCGCCCTCCACATAGCTGATCATCGCCTGCGTCGTATGTGCCAGCTTCGCCGTCTCCCCCTGGGACAGCCCCGCCTCCTTGCGTAACCGAAGCAGCTCGGACCCGAAGAAGGCCAGCATCGACGATGTGGGATCAGGCGCTGAGTCGGTCTCGGCGGTCATAACTTCTCCGTTGTTATCGGCAACCCCCTGTCGGAGCGTACTCGCGGACCGCAACGCTGGACACACACCCAGTAGTTGACCACCCGAAGAGGTAGCCGCATGCCCGACAACTCCCCACGCCCCCACACCGCCCCCTGTCCCGACTGCCGCCAGATCAGGTCCGCCTACAACGCCGCCGCCCGCGTGGGCGACCGCGCCACCGCGCAGGAGTGGATCGAGGCGATGGGCCGCCACCTCCGGGTGGCCCACGGATGACCCCGCCGCTCTGCACGCACCCGCGCGCCTCGTGGAGCGAGGCCGATGGCGCGGCGGTGTGCGGGAGTTGTGGGATCCGCCGGTTCCCGGGTTATGGCGCGCTGTGGCGGGACGTACCACCGCAGCGGAGGACCGCCCCCACCGTCACCGCCCGGGGCTCAGCGTTCCAGCTCACGCCTCAGCTTGCGGCGCTCAAGGGCGCCGGGGTTGCGGATGACCACGCCCCCCATGCCGCCGTTGCCGGAGAGGCGCAGCACCGGGGCGTCCGGGAGCCGGTCATGGGAAGTCCTGTCCTTGAGGCCGCCCAAGCCGGAGTTGAAGTCCCCGATCTCCACTCCCCAGCCCTCCGGGACGACGATCTTGATGCCGCCCATCTTGCCGTGCAGCTCGATCTGGATCTCGGGCAGCCGGGTGGTGGTCCGGGTGAAGTCGAGAACGAGGCCGCCCATGTTGCCGTGCGCGATGATGTGCGCCGGTACCTGCCAGGGGCCCCGCCGGGCAGCGCCCGCCGCTCCGGCCTTGATGACCACCGGCTTGCCCGGGTCGGGCACGGCGGCCACCGGCACCGGCAGGTCGGCGGTCAATAGGGCCAGCTCGGCCCGGCTCTTGGCGTTCAGGGCCTGCTCGACCCGGGTGTCCAGCTCGGCGAAGTCGATGCGGCCTTCGACCGCGGCTGCCTGGAGGCGTTCCACCACCGCCTCGCGTTCGGCGTGGGAGGCGCGAAGCTCGCTGTCGGGCGTGGGTTCCGGCAGATGGGCGGTCATGAGTTCATCATAAGGACGAACGCTCCCCATGCTGCTCGAGGCTTGTGAAGCGCTGCAGTAATTCCTACTCGTTTGATAAACTCGGGACATGTCTGAGATGACGTACAGCATTGGGGAGGGCCCGGCCACCCGGGTCAGTCTCTCCTTGCCCGAGGGGACTGCGGCCGCGATCCGTGCACGGGTCGGCAAGCGCGAGTTCTCCGCATTCATCACCGCTGCTGTGGAGCGTGAACTGCGGGGGCAGATCCTGGACGAGTATCTGGCCGACTACGAGCGTCGTAAGGGCCCGGTGTCCGAACCTGCCCAGGAGCGGGCCCGTCGGCTCTTCGACGAGGTCTTCGGCGAGGAGGAGCAGTGGCCCGCCGCAAGCTGAGCCATGAAGGGACGCTGGTCCTGGACAGTGAGGGCCTGTCCAAGCTGCTGAGCGATGACGAACCGACGGTCGCCCTGGTCGCGGAGGCGCGGCGACGAGGGATGGAGGCGGTGATCTGCGCACTCACGGTCATCGAGGCCGTGCACGGTCGTACCGACAAGGCCCGGCTGGGCTGGGTGCTTTCCGGTCTTCGGGTGGTCGCAGTGGGGGAGGAGGAGGCCAAGGCTGCTTCCGAGCTGTTGATGGGGGCTGGGCTGCACGGTCACAAGTACGCCATCGATGCTGCTGTGGCGGCGATCGCTCTCAGGCAGCAGCGCCCCGTGGTCATATTGACCTCCGATGTGGATGACATGACCAAGCTCTGCGCCGACCGGGTCCGGCTCATCGCCGTGTAGTGGGCCGCTTTACCCATGAGTGAACCGAATTCCGAGGCGTGCCCGCCGGCCCAGGGCCATGACTGGACTCGGACCCCTCGCCTGGCCACCTGCCCCGATAAGGGCCGAACGGCTCGTGCTCCGCGAGTCCGAGACCCGAGGCGCTAGCGCTTGCGCCCGCCCTTGACCGTGGCCCGCAGGTACTCCCGGTTCATGGTCGCTATCGCCGACAGCGGGATCCCCTTGGGGCAGGCGACTGCGCACTCGCCGGTGTTGGTGCAGCCGCCGAAGCCCTGCTCGTCCATGGTGCCGACCATGTCCAGCACCCGGGATTCGCGCTCGGGGGCACCCTGCGGCAGGACGTTCAGGTGCACCACCTTGGCCGAGGTGAACAGCATCGCCGAGCCGTTGGGGCAGGCGGCGACGCAGGCTCCGCAGCCGATGCATTCGGCGTGCTCGAAGGCGAGGTCGGCGGCGGGCTTGGGGATCGGCGTGGCATGGGCCTCCGGTGCCGCGCCGGTGGGGACGGAGACATAGCCGCCCGCACCGATGATGCGGTCGAAGGCGGAGCGGTCCACGACCAGGTCCTTGACGACGGGGAAGGCCGCGGCGCGCCAGGGCTCGACGTCGATGGTGTCGCCGTCGGTGAAGTGGCGCATATGGAGCTGGCAGGTGGTGGTGCGTTCGGGGCCGTGGGCCTGGCCGTTGATCACCATGCCGCAGGCACCGCAGATGCCCTCGCGGCAGTCGTGGTCAAAGGCGACCGGCTCGTCACCGGCGAGGATGAGCTCCTCGTTGAGGTGGTCGAGCATCTCGAGGAAGGACATGTCCTCGCTGATGCCCTTGACCTCGTAGGTGGTCATGGCGCCGGCGTCCTCGGAGTTGCGCTGGCGCCAGATGCGCAGGGTGAGATTCACGCGTAGCTCCTCTGCGTGGGGTGGACGTAGTCGAAGGTCAGGTCTTCCTTGTGGAGGACGGGTGCGGCGCCGGTACCCGTGAACTCCCAGGCGGCCGCGTAGGAGAACTCCTCGTCCTTGCGGGCCGCCTCGCCCTCCTCGGTCCGGCTCTCCTCGCGGAAGTGGCCGCCGCAGGACTCCGTGCGGTGCAGGGCGTCCAGGCACATCAGCTCGGCCAGCTCGAGGTAGTCGACGATGCGATTGGCCTTCTCCAGGGACTGGTTGAGCTCCTCACCGGTGCCGGGGACCTTGATCCGGCGCCAGAACTCCTCCCGGAGGGCGGGGATGCGGTCCAGCGCCTTGCGCAGCCCGGTGTCGGTGCGGGCCATTCCGCATTCGTCCCAGAGGAGTTCACCGATCTCGCGGTGGAAGGAGTCGGGGGTGCGGTCGCCGTCGTTGGCCAGCAGCCTCGCCAGCCGGCCGGTGACTTCGGTGACCGCCTCGGTGACCGCCGGGTGGTCGGGCGGGACCTCTTCGTGGGGGTGGCGGGCGAGGTAGTCGTTGATGGTGGAGGGGAGGACGAAGTAGCCGTCGGCCAGGCCCTGCATCAGCGCCGAGGCGCCCAGCCGGTTGGCGCCGTGGTCGGAGAAGTTGGCCTCGCCGATGGCGAACAGGCCGGGGATGGTGGTCTGGAGGTCGTAGTCGACCCAGAGCCCGCCCATGGTGTAGTGGATCGCCGGGTAGATGCGCATCGGCACCTGGTACGGGTTCTCGGCGGTGATCCGCTCGTACATCTCGAAGAGGTTGCCGTACTTCTCCTCGACGGCCGCCCGGCCCATCCGTTCGATCGCGTCGGCGAAGTCCAGGTAGACGCCCTGGCCGCCGGGGCCCACGCCCCGGCCCTCGTCGCAGACGTTCTTCGCGGCGCGGGAGGCGATGTCGCGGGGGACCAGGTTGCCGAAGGAGGGGTAGATGCGCTCCAGGTAGTAGTCGCGCTCGTCCTCGGGGATCTCGGCGGGCGGGCGGGTGTCGCCCTTGGCCTTGGGGACCCAGATGCGGCCGTCGTTGCGCAGCGACTCGCTCATCAGCGTCAGCTTGGACTGGTGGTCGCCGGAGCGCGGGATGCAGGTGGGGTGGATCTGGGTGAAGCAGGGGTTGGCGAAGTAGGCGCCGCGCCGGTGGGCCCGCCAGACGGCGGTGGCATTGGAGTTCTTGGCGTTGGTGGAGAGGTAGAAGACATTGCCGTAGCCGCCGGAGGCCAGTACCACCGCATCGGCGAAGTGGGTGCTGACGGCGCCGGTGATCAGGTCGCGGGCGACGATGCCCCGGGCCCGTCCGTCGATGACGATCAGGTCCAGCATCTCGGTGCGCGGGTGCATCTCCACGTTCCCCGCGGCGATTTGGCGGGAGAGCGCCTGGTAGGCGCCGAGCAGTAGCTGCTGGCCGGTCTGGCCGCGGGCGTAGAAGGTGCGGGAGACCTGGACGCCGCCGAAGGAGCGGGTGTCCAGCAGGCCGCCGTACTCGCGGGCGAAGGGCACGCCCTGGGCCACGCACTGGTCGATGATCTCGACCGAGACCTGGGCCAGGCGGTGGACATTGGACTCCCGGGCGCGGAAGTCGCCGCCCTTGACGGTGTCGTAGAAGAGCCGGTGGATGGAGTCGCCGTCGTTGCGGTAGTTCTTGGCCGCGTTGATGCCGCCCTGGGCGGCGATGGAGTGGGCGCGGCGGGGCGAGTCCTGGTAGCAGAACTGGACGACGTGGTAGCCCTGTTCGGCGAGGGTCGCCCCGGCCGCGCCGCCCGCCAGGCCGGTGCCGACGACGATCACGGTGTGCTTGCGGCGGTTGGCGGGGTTGACCAGCTTGGCGTCGAAGCGGCGCCGGTCCCAGCGTTCGGCGATGGGGCCGGCGGGGGCCTTGGTGTCGGCGACGGGTTCGCCGGTCGAGTAGTGGGTGTAGTCGGTCATGTTCAGCTCACGACTCCCGTCATGACACCGATGGGGATGGAGATGAAGCCAAGGGTCAGCACGGCCGCCAGGACATTGGCGAGGGCCTTGAACACCCGGTCCCGGCGGGGGGAGTTGGCGCCCAGGGTCTGGGCGGCGCTCCAGAAGCCATGGCGGATGTGCAGGCCGAGGGCGAGCATCGCGAGGATGTAGAAGAGGTTGACGTACCAGCGGTCGAAGGAGGCGACCAGGTTCTCGTACGGGTGGCCCTCCTGGGCGTTGGGGTTCACGGTGAGCGTGGTGAGGTCCAGGATGTGCCAGACGATGAAGAGCACGATGATCACCCCACCCCAGCGCATGGTGCGGGTGGCATAGCTGGTGCGCTGTCGCTTGCCCTGGTATTTGGCGGGGCGCGCGGCGAGGTCGCGGCGGCTCAGCTGGTACGCGGCCACTCCGTGCAGCACCACCGACACGGTGAGCCCGACCCGGGCGATCCACAGGAACCACTCATGGTGCAGGAAGGGCTCGCCGACGGTGCGGATCCAGTTCCCGTAGTGGTTGAACTCCCCGGCCCCGAAGAAGACCTTCAGATTGCCCAGCAAGTGAGCGACCAGGTACGCCAGCATGATCAAGCCGGTGACCGCCATGACCGCCTTCTTGCCGACGGTCGAGCGCCACACGGAGCCGATGAGGGACGGAGGCCGGTCCGTCCGGGTCGCCAGTGCCATGCCGCCGACGCTAGGTCGGCACGCTTGCATGCGTCCAAGACATGGTCCGGCTGGTTTCCATAGGGAAAGCCTATTTAGCATGGTCATGTGCAATTTCAGCAGCTCAGTTACTTCGCCACCCTCGCCGAAGTCCGTCACTTCACCCGGGCCGCCGAGGCGCTGCATGTCGCCCAGCCCTCGCTTTCCCAGCAGATCCGGGCGCTGGAGCGGGAACTGGGCGCCGACCTCTTCCACCGGGCCCGGGGCAACATCACGCTCACCGATGCGGGTGAGGCGCTGCTGCCGCTGGCCCGCCGGATCCTCGCCGACGCGGAAACCGCGCGCCGGGAGGTGCAGGAGGTCGTACAGCTACGGCGGGGACGGGTGCGGCTGGGGGCGCCGCCGAGCCTGTGCGCCAGCCTGGTCCCCGATGTGCTGCGCACCTATCACGCGCGCTATCCGGGCATCGAGCTGCTCATCGACGAGGGCGGCTCGCAGGACCTGGTCCGCAGCCTGGCCGCCGGCGGGCTGGACCTCGCCCTGGTCATCACCCCGCTCGGGGTCGGTGCCCCGGCCCTGACCGCCACCGAACTGCTCCGCGAGGACCTGGTCGCGGTCTCCGCGCCCGGCGCGCCCGCGCCCACCCGCCGGGGCCGGCTGCGGGTCGAGGAGCTGCGCGGGCTGCCGATGGTGATGTTCCGGCGGGGCTATGACCTGCGCGAGATCACCACCGCCGCGTGCCGGGCGGCGGGCTTCGACCCCTCCTACACAGTGGAGGGCGGCGAGATGGACGCCGTCCTCGGCTTCGTCCGGGCCGGGCTGGGCATCGCCGTCGTCCCCGGCATGGTCGCGGCCCGCTCCGGGCTGCGGGTCACTCCGTTCGAGGGCGACCGGATGCGCCGTACGATCGCGGTGGCACACCGCAAGGACGCCCCGCCGCCGCGCGCGGCACGGGAGTTGTGGGCGGTGCTGCTGGAGCATCTGGCAGCGGGCGGGTCATAGCCGTCCCACCGCCACCCCCGCGAAGGCCGCGCCCAGCCCGCACACCACGCTCGCCACGGCATTGGCCGCCGCGTAGCCCCGGGCGCCGTCCTGGGCCAGCCGCATCGTCTCGTAGGAAAACGTCGAATAGGTCGTCAGCGCCCCGCACAGCCCCGTGCCCAGCAGCAGCCGCAGCCGCTCCGGGGCGGCGCCGGTCAGGACGCCCAGGACGAAGCATCCGGCCACGTTCACCACAAAGGTGCCCCAGGGGAAGACGGAGTCATGGCGGGACTGCACGGCACGGTCGGTGAGGTAGCGCAAAGGGGCGCCGGCCATGGCGCCGGCGATGACGAGGAGCCAGTTCACTCGGCGGCCGACCCCCGGTAGTGCAGGACCTCGACCCGGTCGAGGGTCACCAGGCAGCCCTCGCCCGCCAGTTCACCGAGTTCGGGCAGGAAGGCCCGCACCCGCTCCTCGGTGTCCACGATGACGACGGCCACCGGCAGGTCCTCGCTCAGCGACAGCAGCCGCGCGGTGTGGATCAGGGAGGACGCGCCGAAGCCCTCGATGCCGCGGAAGACGCTGGCGCCCGCGAGCGAGGCCGCATGGGCGCGGTGGACGATCTCGGAGTAGAGCGGCCTGCCGTGGACCTGGTCCGACTCGCCGAGGAGGACCGTCAGCCGGAGCGCGTCGCCATGGAGCCTCACCGGACCGCCCCCCGGAGCAGCAGCCGGCGGGTCGCGGCCGCCGCCAGCCAGACCGCCGCGAACGCGGCGGACAGGGTCCCGGCCAGATAGGCCAGCGCGGTGCCGGCGCGGTCCTCGTCGAGCAGCCGCTGGATGTCCACCGCATAGGTGGAGAAGGTGGTGAAGCCGCCGAGGATCCCGGTGCCGAGGAAGGGGCGCACCAGCCGGTGGGTGGCGCCGCGCTCGGCGATGCCGGCCAGCAGTACGCCGATCAGGGCGCAGCCGATGGCGTTGATGAGGAAGGTGGTCCACGGGAAGGCCCCGTCGGGGGTCGGCCACAGCAGTCCGGCGCCGTAGCGGGCGGCGCCGCCCACGCCGCCGCCGAGCGACACGGCGCAGACCACCGGCCAGTGGCGGGGTGCCGTGGTGGCTGTTGCAGGCGATGACGTGCTCACCGGGTCACGCTACTGCGTTTCCCCGGGTGCCGCCCCGCGGGCCCCTGAGCGGTCTCGGGGAAGTGGGGCACGCCCCCGCGCCGCCCGGCACGCCCTCCCGCCGCACCGGCCAACGGCCTGAGTAGCCCACTACGAAGGCCGTTGGCCGCCACGCCGAAGGGGGTACCTTCCTGCTCGAGCGAAGTCGAGAGCTTGGGGGAACGCACCGGACGACGCGGGAACGCACCCCACTTCCCCGAGACCGCTCAGGCGGTGGGCGGCCGTCCGGTGACCGCGGTCAGATAGGCGTCGGCCCGGTCGGCGTCCAGGAACCAGTCCTGGTAGTCGGCCGGGTCGGCGAATCCGTTGATGTAGCGGTGGGCGACGGCCGGGTGTTCGGCCGCGGCGGTCACCAGGCGCCGGGCGTGTTCGGGCAGCGGGCCCAGCACCAGGTTGCTGAAGGTGGTGGTGTGCCGGGCGTGCTCCCACCAGCCGGCGAAGGTCTCCTGCATCCAGGCCCGGTCGAAGGGCCGCCGGTCGCGGTCCAGGATCGAGCGGAGGTAGTGGGCGGCGCAGTGTGCCGCGCTGTTGGAACCCTGGCCGGTGAGCGGGTCGTTGAGGACGAGCGCGTCGGCCATGCCCAGCACATGGGTGTCCGGGGCGAGCTCGGCGGTGGGGTGGCGTACGACCGGGGTGAGGCCGCCCTTGAGCATGGCCCCGGCGTCGGTCGGTTCGGCGTCCGCGCACAGCTCGTACTCCCAGGGGACGTAGCGGCGCAGCAGTTCCAGGGCCCGTTCGAGCACCGCGTCCGGGGTGGTGTGGTCCCGCCAGCAGTCGAAGGGGCCGTCCGGTACGCCCTCGATCATCAGCATGTCGCAGGGCCCGGAGAGGGTCAGCCCGGGCAGCACGAAGGCCTCGCCCACGCCGGGGGTCGAGGTCATCCGCAGCCGGGACGGCAGTTGCGGGTGGGGGGCGACGCCATGCAGGTAGACAACGGCGATGGCGCGCTGCGGGCGGTCGTAGGGGCTGTGGCGTTCATCGCGGCCGAAGATCTCCCCGAGCGGCCCCCGGCCGGAGGCGATCAGGGTCAGCTCGTGCGCGGAGGCCAGGGCGGGCAGTTCCTCGGGGGTGACCGAGCGGTATTCGACCCGGCCGCCGCGTTCTTCGAACAGCTCCAGCCAGCGCGCGGTCTTCACCCGCAGGTCCACCGACTGCGCGGGCTGGTCGAGGGTGGCGGTGAAGGCGCGGGCGAGGGTGCCGGGCGGGTCGGCCGTGGCCAGTCGGGCTCCGGTGATCGGAGGTGCGGTCTCGTCCCACAGGTTCAGGCCCGCCGCCCGTTCATGGGCGCGTGCCGGGCCGAACATCTGCTGGGTGGACTGCACCCGCCCGGCGCGGATCTCCTCGGGCGTACGGGCCGAGATCACCAGGATCTCGTACCCCTCGGGTTGTGCGGCCTGGAGCCCCAGGGCCAGCTGCAGCCCCGCCTGCCCCGCGCCGACGATCGCGATCCTGCGCATCGCTGCCTCCCGCACCGGTTGTGCCCCCTGTGTTGTAACCGGCGCGGCCGTCCGCTGTACAGACGGCGCCCGGGTGCCCTGCCAGGTCCAGGACCTGCGATCCGATGCTGCATTACGGGATCAATCAGGACAGATCGCCTGTGACGGTGTTCTGTCACCCGTACGCTTCACAGACGAAACCTTTGTGGCTTTTGGCCGTTTATCCGGGCTCCGGCCGTCACCGGCCGTGAGCTCGTTCCGTCAGACCGAACAAAGGTGTCACCACATGTCACGATTCGCCAAGGCGGCTGTCCTGACCGCCACCATGGGCGTCGCTCTTGCCGGCGTCACCGGCACCGCCGTAGCCGACGCGGGCGCCAAGGGCGCTGCCGTAGGGTCCCCCGGCATCCTCTCGGGCGATGTCATCCAGGTCCCGATCCACCTCCCCATCAACCTCTGTGGCAACTCCATCGACATCGTCGCCCTGCTGAACGCGGCGAGTGGCAACACCTGCGTCAACGGCTGACGCACGGACCTCGCGTCCACAGCCGGGACGCCCGCCACAAGCGGAACCGTCCCCTTGCGTGGCGCCCCCGACTCGGTCGGCGGGCGCCACGCTCGCGTCCGCCGTGTTGCGGGATCCGCTGCGCGCGACCGGTTCCGCGCTCGCCGCGGCGGCCGCGGCGGGCAGCGCGATCGCCGTGACGACCAGGCCGTTGCCGACCAGCCAGCGGCCCGCGAAGCCGTCCAGCCGGTGGCCGCCGACGACCGGGCCGGGCACCAGCAGCCGGGCCGAGAAGGTGCGGGCGACCGGGTCCACGGTCAGTTCCGCCTCGCTGAAGTCCAGCTCCCGGCCGGTCAGCGGATACCAGGTCTTGAACACGCTCTCCTTGGCGCTGAACAGCAGCCGGTCCCAGCACACCTCGGGCCGCCGCACGGCGAGTTCGGCCACCCGGGCGCGCTCGCTCGCCAGCGAGATCGCCTCGAGAACCCCCTCCGGCAGCGGGCCGTTGGGCTCGGCGTCTATGCCGAGCGAGGCCGCGTCCGCCGCCCGGGCCACCACGGCCGCCCGGTAGCCGGTGCAGTGGGTCATGCTGCCGACCACCCCGTCCGGCCACCGCGGGGCGCCGCGCCGGCCGGGCAGCAGCGGTACCGGGCCGAAGCCCAGCCGCCCGAGTGCCTTGCGCGCGCACACCCGTACGGTGGCGAATTCGCGCTGCCGGGGCGGCACCGCGCGCGCCACGGCGGCGGCCTCCGCCGGGAAGAGCACGCTCGTCACATCCTGCGCGGCGTCGGCGAAGGCCTCCTCGGCGGCGGTCTCGACGGGCAACAGCTCCTCGATCACCGGGCCGTGCCCTCCCCGGCGGTCGGCTCCGGAAGGATCTGCCGCAGCAGCTTGCGCGGGGGCCGGGGCTTCCACTCGCGCGGGTAACCGAGCGAGACCTCCTCGAACCGCACTCCGTCGTGCCAGGTCACCCGGGGGATGTGCAGATGACCGTAGACCGCGGCGGCGGCCCGGAAGCGTATATGCCAGTCCGCCGTCAGCTCGGTGCCGCACCACTGCGCGAACTCCGGGTAGCGCAGGATCAGGGTGGGCTCGCGCACCAGTGGCCAGTGGTTGATCAGCACGGTGCGGAGCGCCGGGTCTACGGCGGCCAGCCGCCGCTCGGTGTACGCCACCCGGGCCCGGCACCAGTCGTCCCGCCCGGGGTAGGGCTCGGGGTGCAGGAAGTGCTCGTCCGTGCAGACCACGCCCGCCTCATGGGCCAGCCGCAGGGACTCCTCCTTGGTGGCCGCGCCGGGCGCCCGGAACGAGTAGTCGTAGAGCGTGAACAGCGGCGCCACCGCCACCGGGCCGCCCTCGCCCCGCCACACCGGGTAGGGGTCCTCGGGGGTGGCGATGCCCAGTTCGCGGCAGAGCTCCACCAGTTGCCGGTAGCGCTTCTCGCCCCGCAGGTCGCAGGGGTCCTTGGGGTGGGTCCACAGCTCGTGATTGCCGGGCGCCCAGATCACCTTGGCGAACCGCTCGCCGAGCAGCCGCAGTGCCCACTCGATGTCCGCGAACTGTTCGGCGACATCGCCCGCGACGATCAGCCAGTCGTCGTCCGACTCCGGGCGCAGCGTTTCGGTGCGGTCACGGTTCTCCTGGTAGGCGACGTGCAGGTCGCTGACGGCGAGCAGTTTCCCGTTGGGCACGGTCACATCTTTCCGTTGGGCACGGTCTCCTCGGGCCCGCGTCTCGCGCCCGTTTTCCCACGCTAATACGGCAACCGGTGCTGGAGGAACCCCTATCCGGCGTGGCGTGGCGGGGCGGAGCCGGGTGCACGGCCGGCCGCGTTTCCCGACGGCCGTTCGTCCCGGTGCTGCCTGGTCAACTGCCAAGCCGTGGCCCTAGGTTGGCGGAGAGTGGTTGCATCTGAACGGCCGGTGCTTTACCGTTCAGTAGGTAGTTGGTAACGGCACAAGCACCTCTTAACCATCCCAATTCTTCAGCGGATTTGAGGGCTTCACGATGTCCTTGACCACGGCGTACGGGGAACTGCACACGGGCAAGGTGCTGCGGTGGTCCCGGGCCTACACCGCGAGCGAGCTGGACTCCTATGGCGCGCTCAGCGGCCGGGTCGCCCCCGAGGGGAAGCCGGCCCGCCTCCCCGACCTGCTGGTGGTGGCCCCGCTGACCAAGATCGGCGGCGATCTCGACTACATCGCACGCAAGATGACCTGGTCCCACACCCGGCCGGTGGAGACGACCGAGCGGCTGACCGCCGAGCTCGAGATCGTCGCACTCACCGAGGACGAGGGTTTCCACCGCATCGCCTTCGACTCCCGGATCCGCACCGACCGCCAGGATGTGGTCCTCAGCGGCCACAGCAAGGGCATCATCCTCAAGGGCCAAGACGGCCAGGCCGCTTCGGCGCCCCCCGAGGCCGGTGACGAGACCCCGGCCGGCCCCGGCCGCCCGGCGGCGGACGCGGCGCTCCTCGACCGGATCGCCCCCGACGGCACGCTCACCGCCACCACCACGGTGACCGCTGCCGATATCGCCCGCTGCGCCGCCCTGACCGGTGACCGAGGCGTACACCACACCCTCGGCCTGGCCGGCCGGCAGATGGCCCAGGGGCTGCTGACCGCCTCCACCGTCCCGCTGCTGCGCGGGGACGCGGACTTCCACTTCCGGTCCGTCTCCATGGTCTTCCTCCAGCCCGTGTACGCCGGAGACACCATCGAGTCCACGCTGCGCGTGACGGAGGTGGACGACACCGCCGCACGGACGGTTCGTGCCGCCGCCTCGGTACGGAACGCGGACGGCACCGAAGTCATGGTCACCGAAGTCACCGGCTGCTTTCCCGCGGCGTAGCGGCAACCGGACCACGGGACCTCGTCACCCCCCGCCCGGGCCGGTCGACTCACCGGCCGGCGCACCGAATTCAGCACGCCGATCCCCGATGCACGGATCAGCCTCAGCGACAGAGATACGGGTCAGCGCATGCCAGGAACCTCCACGAACCAACACGGCCAACCCCCGCCCGGCGGCTTGGACCTGCTTTCCCCACAGGTGCTCCAAGACCCCTACCCCACCTACTTACGCCTGCGCGAGCAGCACCCCGTCCACTGGGACGACAAGCTCAACGGCTGGGTGATCACCCGGCATGACGATGTCTACGGCGCCCTCCGCGACCACCGGCGCTACTCCTCCGAGCGGCTGGACGACATGGTCTCCGGCCGGGTATCCGAAGAGGCCCGGCGACAGGCCGACCCACTGCTGCGCATCGCCGTCAACTGGATGTGGATGAACGACCCGCCGTTCCACACCCAGTTACGCCGCCTGATGAGCAAGGGCTTCACCCCGCGCGCCGTGGCCGCCATGCGCGAGCACATCGACGACATCGTCGGCATGCTGCTGCGCCCGCACCTCGGCAGCGGCCGGCTCGACCTCATCGCCGACCTCGCCTACCCGCTGCCCGCCTATGTGCTGGCCGACCTCTACGGCATCCCGCGCAGCGACGCCGATCTGCTCAAGGGCTGGGCCGACGCGATGAAGGTGTTCATCGGGGGCAGCCTCGACCTGGACGGCACCGCGGGCGCCGCGGCCGCGGGCATCGATGAGATGGCGGGTTACTTCACCGAGGCCATTGCCCGGCGCCGCGCCGAACCGACGGACGACCTCATCGGACGGCTGGTGCACGCCGAGATCGACGGCAGCCCCTACCCCGAGGAACAGGTGGTGGCCAACCTGGTGCTGGTCCTCGCCGCCTCGTATGTGACCACCATGGACATGATCGGCAACGGGCTGCTCGCCCTGCTCGGCCACCGGGAACAGTGGAAGCGCCTGCTCGCCGACCCCACCCTGATCCCCGGCGCCATCGACGAAACACTGCGCTACGACGGGCCGGTGCAGCTCACGCACCGCAGGGCGACCGAGGACATCGGGCTGCATGGCGTCACCATCCGGCAGGGCGACATCGTCTATCTCGTCCGGGGAGCGGCCAACCGGGATCCGGAGAAGTTCCCGGATCCCGACCGCTTCGACATCGGCCGCAAGGACACCGGGCATGTGGCCTTCGGCGCCGGGGTGCACTACTGCATCGGCGCCGCCCTGGCCCGCATGGAAGGCGCACTGGCCCTCGAGGCGCTGCTGAAGCACTGCCCGGACCTGCGCCTGGACGAGGAGGCACCGCACACCTGGCGGGCCGACAGCATCCAGTTCCGCGGGCTGCGTTCGCTGCCCGTCCGCTTCGCCTCCGCACCGGACGGCGCCTGACCTTGACCGCCGTGGAGGAACCGCAGATCCATGTCCTGCCCAGATCCCAACTGCCATGGCACTCCGCCGAGGAGATCCCCGGACTGACCGGTCCGGACCACGACCAACTGCACGCCTACCCGGGCCCGGGGCGGCGGCTGTCCGCCGCGCTGGCCCGTACCCTGCTGCGCGCGGTGCTCGGCCGGGCACTGGGCCTGCCTCCCGGCCGGGTTCCGCTGGTCCGCGAGCCGTCCGGCCGTACCCGGCTCGACTCCCCGGCCGGCCGGCCGCGGTTCGGCGTCAGCCACGACCGTGGCACCCTCGCCGTGGTCGTCCACCACGCCGACTGCGGGATCGACACCGAGGACCACCCGGAGAGCGAGTTCCGTTCGGTGGCACACCGGTTCTGTGCCCCGTACGAGGCGCGCCCGGACCTGGGGCCGGCGCCACTGCGCTCCCTGTGGACCGCGAAGGAGAGCGTGGCCAAGGCCCTGGGGCGGGGGCTCGCCGCGGACCTGCGGACGGTGACGTTCGGCGCCCGCCCGGGGACCGGCTGGGCCGACGCCTCCTGGCGCGGCCGGCCCACCGGACTGCTGGTGCACACCATCGTCGTCCCCCATGGCCTGAAGGGCATGGGAGGTACCCCCATGGCCCGGACCCTGTCGGTCGCCCTACGGGCCGACCGGCCGCCCGCCCTGACGGTGACCGAATGGACCGCGGCGCACCGCGATCCGGGTGCCGTGCTGCGACCACGCTGAGGGCCGCCGAAGGGCTCCGTGCCACCCCGATCCCCCACCCGACCCATGACGTCGCACGACCAGTGATCACGACCAGTGATGTGGAAGGCAATGTTCGCCAAAACTCTGCACCAGACCCTGGATGCCGTAGCCGCCGAACGCCCCGGAATTCCCGTCGAGTTCCCCTCCGAGCGTCGTACCATCACCCTCGCCCAGCTCGTGGACGCCTCCGTCCGGGCCGGTGCCGCCCTGACCCACGCGGGGGTACGGGCCGGTGACCGGATCGGCATGTTATGTCCCAACGAACCCGGCTTTCTGGTGGCCCTGTTCGCCGCCGCCCGGCTCGGCTGCGCCGTGTGCCCGCTGCCGGTACCGACCGGCCCCAAGGACATCGACGCCTACCTGGCCAGACTGCGCCGGGTCGGCGCGGTCGCCGGGATGCGGCACCTGGTGCTCTCCCCGGGGTTCGAGGCCTTCTCCGGTGTGCTGGCCGATGCGCTGCCCGGGGTCCGGCAGTTATCCAGTGACGCGGAACCACCCGCGGCCGTGGACCGGGATCCGGCCGAGGTCACCCCGGACACCCCGGTGATCATCCAGTTCACCTCCGGCAGCACGGCCGCCCCCAAGGGCGTGGTGCTCAGCCACGAGAACATCCTGGCCTGCCTGGAGGCGATCAGCGTCGGCATCGGCCTCGGCACCGAGGACAGCCTCGGCATGTGGCTGCCGCTCTTCCACGACATGGGCCTGTTCGCCACGCTCAGCGCCCTGTTCGCGGGCATCCCGGCCACGGTGTGGTCCCCGGCCTCGTTCGTCAAACGCCCCGACCGGTGGCTGCGCGAGTTCGCCGGGCGGGGCGCCACCATCAGCGCCGCCCCGGACTTCGGCTACACCTACCTCACCGCCGCGTTCACCGACCGGGAGGCGGCCGGACTGGACCTGAGCCGGTGGCGCATCGCGTTCAACGGCGCCGAGACCATCCGGCGCGACAACGTCGACGCCTTCCTCGAACGCTTCGGCCCCGCCGGGTTCCGCGCGGAGGCGATGGTCACCGTCTACGGCATGGCCGAGGCGACCCTGGCCGTGACCTTCCCCCCGTTGGGCCGCCCACCGCGCTGGCACTCCGTCGACCGCGACCGCCTGGCCGACGAAGGCCGCGCCGTCCCGGTGGCCCGGGACGCCCCCGGGGCCCGCTCCGTGGCCGGCGTCGGTGCTCCGGTCCGGGGCATGCGGGTGCGGGTCGGCGCCGACGGACCACTGCCGGACGGCCAGGTGGGCGAGATCCTCATCCAGGGCGCCTCGGTGACCCGCGGCTACCTCGCCACCGACGACGTCGTACAGCCCTTCACGGCCGATGGCTGGCTGCGCACCGGAGACCTGGGTTTCCTCCTGGACGGCGAGCTCTACATCACCGGACGGGCCAAGGAGATGATCATCGTCCGGGGGGACAACTACTACCCGCAGGACGTGGAGGACCTCGCGCGCACCGTGCCGGGCGTCTACAAGCAGCGCTGCGTGGCCTATGCCGACCGCACCGCCGACCGCACCGAATGCATGGCGCTGACCGCCGAGAGCGACCTGACCGACGAGGCGGCCAGGCTCGGTCTCCAACGCCGGCTCCGGGAACGGATCAGCGCCGGGCTGGGGCTCGACGCGGTCGTCGTCCACCTCGTCCCGCCCAGAACCCTGCCCCGGACCACCAGCGGCAAGTTCCAGCGTCTGGCCGCGAAGCAGGCCACGGCCCAAGCCCTGGCCTAAGACACGCCCTGGCCTAACGCCCTGGCATCCCATCCAGCACAGGAGAACGGCATGCACAGCTTTGACGTGTTCACCCACTATGAACGCAACCACTGGAAACTGGGCGACATCGACTTCGACGCCGTCGACCACGACCTGGTGCGGCCGGAGTACATCACCCTGGCCAAGAGCGCCGTGATGGGGGAGTGCAACTCCATCGCGGCCACCCATGGGTTCTTCAACGAGTTCGCGGACGACTACGACTTCTCCGCCTTCGCCGCGATCTGGGGCTACCAGGAACTCCAGCACCACTATGCCTTCAAGTCCTGGCTGCGAGCCATCGGCGAGGACGTCGACCAGCGGCCGGTGGACGCCATGCGCGCTCCCTACGCACCGGGGAGCACACCGTCGGCCACCCTCGCCACCAACATCATCTCCGAGTTGACGGTCAATCACATCTATCGGAAGGTCGCCGACTGGGTCCAGGAGCCGGTGCTCCAGGACATCCTGCGGCGGGCCAGTCGTGACGAGGCCGGCCACGCCCGGGAGTTCATCCACTACACCAAGGCCCGCATCGAGCGGCTTCCCGGGGAGCTGCCCTCCGTGCTGGAGACCCTCTACGTCTACACCTCGGAGGCGAAGATCAAGCACCCGGTCAGCCTGTTCAAGGACAGCCTGGTCGAGGGCGGCCACGAGACCATCGACACCGGCTTCGACTTCTTCCTGGAAAAGGTGGCGGCCGAGGGGGAGTTGGATGCCCTGCACGCCAAGGTGCGCGGCGTCTTCGCCACCATGACCGGCCTCGACCTCGGCAGCGGCTCCCGCATCCGGCGGGCCCTGGCCGGTGCGCTGGCATGACGTCACCGACCCCCGGCCCCCTCGACGACCAGGACTACCTCGAGGTGCCCTGGTCCCGGCAGCCCGACTACCGGTGCTTCGGCTGCTCCCCGCACAACCCCACCGGTCTGCGGCTGCGCTTCACCGAGCACGAGGGCGGCCTGCGCACTCGCATCAGTCTGGGCCGGGCCCATGAGTCCTACCCCGGCGTGGTGCACGGCGGACTGATCTCCACCGTGTGCGACGAGATCATGGGCAACCTCGTCGTCCTGCGCCTGGGCACCCCGGCGTTCACCGTCGCCATGCGCATCCGCTACCTCACCCCGCTGTCCGTGGACGGCAGTTATGACTGCGTCGCCCGGCTGCGGGACGGCACGGCCGACGGCGACCTCGTCCATGTCGTCTCCGAAGTCCTCGGCCCGGACGGGGAACCACACGCCTCGGCCTCCGCCAGCTACCGCTGCGTCCCCATGGACCAGGCCCGCCGGCATCTGCGCCTCGATGAGCAGCAGGCCGCCGACCTCACCGCCAGACTCCACCGCCACCGCACCGAAGGATGATCCAGCCATGCCCGAGATCCGCGAAGAGCTCCTGACCGCCGTCACCGACATCGTGGCCGGACAACTGGGCCGACCGGTGGAGGAGTTCGGCCCCGACACCGACCTGCGCACCCTGGAGGGCGCCGACTCGGTCAAGGTGTTGCGCATCATCGCCAAGATAGAACAGCGGTACGACATAGAGCTGGAGGACGAGGACGTCTTCGCCGTCTCCACCATCGCCGAGGTCGTCACCGTCGTGGACAAGACCCTCGGGGCGGAGGGCCGCCGATGACCGCGCCGACCACCGATTCGCCCGGCACGGCCGACACGACCGGCACGGCCGACACCAACGACCACTACGACCTCGAACCGGAGATATTCGGACTCTTCCTCGACCCGCTGCGCAAATACAGTTCCGGCCGCTACCACTCGCCCACCGACACCCTGGAGACCGCACAGCTCAACAAGCTCTCCTTCGTCGCCGAACTGCTCGGCGTCACCGGCGGCGGCAGGGTGCTCGATGTGGGCTGTGGCTGGGGCTCGGTGGTGCTGCGCTTCGCCCACGCCCATGGCTGCCTGACCACGGGCATCAGCCCGGCCGGCAACCAGCACGACTACATCGCCGCCCGAGCCGCCGAACTCGGCGTCGCCGACCGGGTGTCCACCGTCCAGGGCCACTTCGAGAACGTGGTGCTGGACGACGGGGGATACGACGCGGTCACCATGCTCGGCTCCATCGTCCACATGCCCGACCTGGACCGGGTGCTGGGCCGGGCCCGTCAACTGCTGCGCCGCGGCGGCAGGTTGTACGTATCGGAAAGCTGCTTCCGCAACCAGGCCGCCCGCCGGGAGTTCGATCTGCGCGAGGGCACCCGGTTCGTCCGCGAGTCCATCTTCGGCTGGGGCGACATGCGCCCCCTGTCGGAGCTGGTGCGCGGGGCGGAAGACGCCGGATTCTCCATCGACTCCGTCACCGACCTGACGGCCGACTACCACCGCACCATCGAGGACTGGATCGGCAATGTGCGGAGCAACGCCGGGCGGATCGATGCCATCCGTCCCGGCATGTCCGAGAAGCTGATGCGCTACCTCGAGGTGGCCAACGCGGGCTGGGGCTACACCACCAAGCACTACGCCCTGGTATGCCGGAAGGGCAGGTGACCGCCATGAGCCGGCCGACCGCCACCACGGCCACCGGCCCCATGCTGGAACCCGACGAGGTGGCACGGACCGTCGGCACCTTTATGCGTGCCACCCCCGTGACCAGGCGCTGGGACGTGGAGTCCATCGGCGGCTGGGACCGCGCCGACGCGGGCCGCCTCACCGAGGGCCAGCGCTCCGCCGTCCGGTTCGTCACCCTCGTCGAGGACCACCTGCCGGGCTACTTCGCCATGTACCACCGCCTGTTCCCGGTCACCGACGACGTGGACGCCCCGACCTACCTGCACAACCGGGAGCTCTACCACTTCACGGTGCGCTGGGCCGCCGAGGAGGACACCCACGCCCGGGCCCTGGCCACGTACCAGGTGGCCTCCGGCCTGGCCGCCCCGGAGGCGCTGCGCGGGGAGCTGGCAGAGGAAGGGCGCAAGGACTTCACCCTGCCCTACGACCACGCGGTGCAGTACTTCGCCTACACGCTGGTCCAGGAGAAGGCGACACAGATCTACTACCAGCAACTGCGCGACGCCGTGGCCGACCCGGTCCTGGTCGACGTCCTCGGCCGGCTCAGCCGCGACGAAGCACGGCACTTCGCCTTCATGGCGGACACCGTCGAGAGCTACCTGCGCCGGTACGGCGACCGCGTGGTCGAGCCGGTACGCGAGGTGATCGCCACCTTCCGCATGCCGCTGGCCGGGACCATGCGCGGCTACTGGCGCTGGGCACTCAAGATCGCCGACACCGCGCGCTACGACCACACCGACGCATACGAGCACCTGCTGAAGGTCCTCAACCGTGCCGTGGACACCCGCTCGGCCAAGATGGAGGAGCTGATCCGTTTCGTCGACTCCTGCCGAACGGTGGCCGCAACCCCCTGACCCCGCCGACCGCGCCGGATCCCCGGCTTCGGGGGTGCCCAAGTCGACTACGCCGGCGGGTGGTTCAACCGGACGGCCGGGACGGCCGGACGGCCGGACGGTTCCGAAGGGACGAGCCATGCGTGTGAAGGACGAGTGCCCCAGGTGTGGGAAACCGCGTGAATCCCCCTGGTGCCGGTGCCCGAGGTGCGGAGCCCGGTACCCCGGGGTCCACGGCCCGGACACACCCGGCACATTGCGGTGATCGGCAAAGGGACGAGGCGTCCTCCGCTCCCTGGCACCGGCCGCCGGTGCCAGGGAGGCTGCTCGCCACGCCAACTCCGCTGCCGGGGCCGGTCAGCCGTTTGGTGCCGGCGCTCCGGCAGGGCAGAGCACCCGGTGTGCGAAAAACCCTTGGCGCGCTGCCTCTTCACCCTCCTACAGTGATTCTCGTCCAGGTGCGAAGGCAGGACCTACTTCGACTCATAATCGGGCGGTCGCGGGTTCGAGTCCCGCCACCGGCACACAGGCCGGTGTAGCTCAGTTGGCAGAGCACCTTGTCGGTTCCGCCGCCTCGACCTCTGGACGGTAAGCTTCACGCACCTCCCGGTGCGTGGGCCACGGCTACTTCGTTGTGTTCAAAACCCACGCCGTGGCCACTTTGAACTCGGGAGGCGCGGCACCGGGGCGTCCGGTGCGCAGGTGACGGTTACTTCTCGGAACAGCCGGTCGCGGGTTCAAATCCCGTCCCAGCTTCGGGCTGGTGTAGCTCGGTCAGGAAGAGCAGCTGTCTTGTACCGTCGCCGACTCCTGATCTCGGACGCCCTCCGCCGTGCTTCCCCGGATGAATTCGGGGGAATTCACATGGCACGCTTCAACACCCGCGCACCCCAGTCGGCCCGCCCGACCTCGCCCGTGACCGCGAACGGGTCCACCCGCACCCACCTCGGTGGCAAGGGGTATGTGCGCGACGGCCGTTCGGAACTGTTCCTGCTCGCGGTCGCCAACTTCGTCTCCCAGCAGACCTTCCACGAGAACGGCACCACGCGCGACGACCGGTTCACCGCGCTCGTACGCAAGCTCGCCGTCGAGGACGCGGCCTGGACCGCGGGCCTGCTGGGGTGGCTGCGGGGTGCGGGCGGGATGCGCACTGCCTCCCTCATCGGTGCCGCCGAATACGTCAAGGCCCGGCTGGAGGCCGGTGCCACCGATGGCCCGGCGAACCGTCAGGTGGTCGCATCGGTGCTGCGCCGCGCCGACGAGCCCGGCGAGATGCTTGCCTACTGGACCTCCGTCCACGGGCGGAACGTGCCCAAGCCGGTCAAGCGTGGCATCGCCGATGCCGTGCGGCACCTGTACACCGGTCGCAACCTCCTGAAGTACGACACCGCTTCCAAGGGTTACCGCTTCGGTGACGTACTCAACCTCGTCCACCCCACGCCCGACCCGGACAAGCCGTGGCAGGGCGAGCTGTTCCAGTACGCCCTGGACCGCCGCCACAACCCGGACACCGCCACCCCGCCCACCACGGACCGGATCCTCACCGCGCACCACGCGCTGATGGCCATGCCCGTCATGGAACGGCGCGCCTTGATCACCGGGCCTGGTGGCGCCGAGCGACTGGCGGCGGCGGGCATGACCTGGGAGGCGCTGGCGGGGTGGCTGCAGGGCCCGATGGACGCGGTGGCCTGGGAGGCCGTCATTCCCTCCATGGGCACCATGGCCCTGGTCCGTAACCTGCGGAACTTCGACGAGGCCGGCGTTTCCGACGAGGTGGCCCTGCAGGTTGCCGCCCGGATCGCCGACCCGGCGGAGGTCGCGCGGTCCCGGCAGTTTCCCTTCCGGTACCTGGCCGCGTACCGGCACGCCCCGTCGCTGCGCTGGGCCTACCCGCTGGAGCAGGCCCTGGGCCACTCGCTGGCGAACGTGCCCGCACTCCCCGGCCGGACCCTGATCCTGGTCGACCGCTCCGGCTCCATGTGGTCGCCGCTGTCCGACCGCTCCCAGCTCAACCGCGCGGACGCCGCCGCCGTTTTCGGCACCGCCGTGGCGATGCGCGCCGCCGACGCCGACCTCGTCGAGTTCGGCACCACCAGCGCCCCCGTGGCGTATCGCAGGGGCGAGTCGGTGCTGAAGGTGCTGGAGCGATTCGGAAGCCTGGGGGGTACCGACACGACCGAGGCGGTGCGTCGGCACTACCGCGGGCACGACCGGGTCCTGATCGTCACGGACGAGCAGGCATCCCACCACTACGCGGGTGACCCGACCGAGCAGGTCCCGGCCGACATCCCGGTCTACACCTGGAACCTCGCCGGCTACCGGCCCGGCCACGGCCCGTCCGGGTCCGCCAACCGGCACACCTTCGGCGGGCTCACCGACGCGGCGTTCCGCATGGTGCCGCTGCTGGAGAGCGGCCGGAACGCCCACTGGCCCTGGGAAGACTGAGCGGGTGTAAACGGCCGGGTCGGGCGATGTCGGTTGAGGTTCTCGGTGACGTATGCATGAGCCCACCTTGTTCATCTGTGCGGAATTTTTCTCACGCGTACGGGTGGTTTATGGAGTCGTCTTAACCTTCAGGCGGGACGAGTGGCAGCGTGGGGGTACGCCATCCGGGTGATGGATCCAGCGGCTGGAGCAGGGAGGGCCTCATATGTCCCCAGCGAATCTTGCCCCCGGTGTCTATGTGAAAGAACTCCCGAGTGGGGTCAGGGCCATCACGGGTGTGGGTACTTCTACTCCGGCTTTTCTTGGGTATTCGGTCAGGCAGCCTTGTGCACAGGAACCTGTGAAGGTGCGGAGCTGGAATGAGTTTGTGGATTCATTCCATTTTCGTTCGGGGCTCACGCAGACGCAGGTTGAATCGGAGCTCGCGAGGATCAAGCCGTTCTTCGAGGCCTTTGACGCGGCGGAAACGCCTTTCAAGGAGAAAGTAACTTCGAGTGGGACCATCACCGCAGACGAGTACTACTCTTTCTATGACGTGAAGAAGCGCATTGCGGCAAGCGGGGAAGTGAGCAAGGAAGAGCAGGAGTTCGCCAAGGATATCCAAGGGAAGGTCAGTAAGGCAGCGCCTACCGAATATGCGGCCTGGGAAGGGGCTGGTAATCTCTGGTGGCCGGTAGCCGACCGTTATTATGAGCTTCGCGACCTCAAGCAATATCTGGCGGACGCAAAGAAATACGTACTCGCCGAGGCCGTCTATGGTTTCTTCGCGAACGGCGGGACCGAGTGCTACATCGTTCCGCTCGACCCGGATAGCGATCTCAAGGGTGAGGTGAACGGCGACCTCAAGAAGCGCACCGGTTTGGCCGGGTTGACGACCGTGCCCGATGTGAACATGGTGGCGGTGCCCGACCTGTGGACCGGCGGACCGGCCGTGTCGGCCGGCGCGGAGATCATCCAGAATGTCGTGAAGCACTGCACCGACATGCGTAACCGTCTGGCGATCGTTGAGCCGCCCGGGGAAAAGAAGCCCAGCGAACTCGGTGAATTCCTGACGGCGTTGGGGTCCCCAGAGTCGGATGGCGCAGGCTTTACGGCGATCTACTACCCGTGGGTTCGGGTGTCGGGTGTGGGTGGTGGTGAGCGGGTGGTGCCGCCGTGTGGGCATGTGGCGGGGGTGTGGGCGCGTACGGATGGGGAGCGGGGTGTGTTTAAGGCTCCGGCGAATCAGGATGTGCGGGGTGTGTTGTCGGTGCCGGTGGTTCTGACGGATGGTTTGAATGGGGAGTTGAATGTGAAGGGGGTGAATTGTCTTCGGGTGTTTCCGGATCGTGGTTTGTTGGTGTGGGGTGCGCGGACGCGGTCGGGGAGTGAGGATTGGAAGTATGTGAGTGTGCGGCGGTTGGTGTCGTTTTTGGCGGATTCGATTCGGCGGTCGTCGTCGTGGGCGGTGTTTGAGCCGAATGATGGGCGGTTGTGGGCGTCGTTGCGGCATGCGGTGGGGGTGTTTTTGGTGGATCAGTGGCGTCAGGGTGCGTTGGTGGGGCGTAGTCCGGATGAGGCGTTCTATGTGGTGTGTGACGGGACGAACAACACTGTGGAGACGATGAGGGCGGGGAAGGTGGTCTGTGATATCGGTGTTGCGCCGGTGCGTCCCGCGGAGTTTGTGTACTTCACGATCACCCAGATCGCCGGACCCCCCGGCAAACAGACCTGAGTACCCATCCCGAATGAGAAGGAGAAGCAGGCATGTTGACCGGTGACACCTTCAGCAGCAGCGCCTTCGCCATTGAGCTCGGCAAGTTCCAGGTCGAGACCGTGCAGGAGGTATCGGGCCTCTCCCTGGAACAGGAGGTGGTCGAGACCCGGCAAGTGACCGCGACCGGCGAGCTGTTGGTGCGCAAGCAGCCAGGAGCCCGTAAGGCCGGCGAGATCACCATCACCCGGGGCATGGACAAGAGCACGGCGTTCACCGACTGGATCAAGGCGACGCTGGTGAACGCCGATCTGGACAGCGCGCGGCAGAACATCACCATCGCCCTGAAGGACGCGAAGAAGCAGACCGTCCGGCGCATCCACCTCGCCAACGCCTGGGCCTCGCGTTGGGAGGGTCCGGCCTTGGGCGCCGCGAACGCCACCACCGCGACGGAGCAAGTGACCATCACCTACGAGGACATCACCATCGAATAGGGATTCCGGTCTCATCCCGAAGTGAAGGAGCAGGCATGTCGACGAACCCGCCAGGCGTCTATGTGACGACGAAGGACAGTGGCGTCCGCACCATCGTCGGGGTGAGTACATCCACCGCGGCCTTCCTCGGCTACACCAAGACATCCACAAAGGTCCCCCCGGACAGCAGCTTCAAGCCGTTCACCGATGATGAGCGAAGGATTCCGCAACTCATCCGCAGCTGGCCCGAGTTCGCGGCCCGCTACACCATCGAGGGGTTAAGCAAGGAACTGACGGAGGCCAGGGCGGCCGGTGACAAGAAGACGGTGCACACCCTGGACAGGTGTTTCACCCTGGCAGAAGCCGTCTATGGCTTCTTCGCCAACGGAGGGGCGTCCTGCTACATCGTGGGTTTCACCGATCCGGCCAAGAAGGTCGAGGCCCCCGCCCTCAAGGGGAACGAGGAGACCAGGCAGGGCATCGCCGGGCTGCTGGGCGTTCCCGACGTCTCGATGGTCGCGGTACCGAGCCTATGGGACATGACCGTGGATGTCCCCGAGAACGGATCGGAACCGGTGCCGGTCCAGGCCACCGGCAAGGTCCTGATGGGCGAGGTCCTGACGCACTGCACCACCACGAGGAACAGGCTGGCCATCCTGGACCCGCTCCCCGGTCTCCAGCCGGACGAGGCGGGGAAGTTCGTGGGCGAAACCCTTCCCTCTCCGGATGTGGAGGCCGCGAGTTTCGCTGTGTTGTATTACCCGTGGGTTCGGGTGTCGGGTGTGGGTGGTGGTGAGCGGGTGGTGCCGCCGTGTGGGCATGTGGCGGGGGTGTGGGCGCGTACGGATGGGGAGCGGGGTGTGTTTAAGGCTCCGGCGAATCAGGATGTGCGGGGTGTGTTGTCGGTGCCGGTGGTTCTGACGGATGGTTTGAATGGGGAGTTGAATGTGAAGGGGGTGAATTGTCTTCGGGTGTTTCCGGATCGTGGTTTGTTGGTGTGGGGTGCGCGGACGCGGTCGGGGAGTGAGGATTGGAAGTATGTGAGTGTGCGGCGGTTGGTGTCGTTTTTGGCGGATTCGATTCGGCGGTCGTCGTCGTGGGCGGTGTTTGAGCCGAATGATGGGCGGTTGTGGGCGTCGTTGCGGCATGCGGTGGGGGTGTTTTTGGTGGATCAGTGGCGTCAGGGTGCGTTGGTGGGTCGTACGCCGGATGAGGCGTTCTATGTGGTGTGTGACGAGACGAACAACACCGTGGACACGATGAGGGCGGGGAAGGTGGTCTGTGATATCGGTGTCGCGCCGGTGCGTCCCGCGGAGTTTGTGTACTTCACGATCACCCAGATCGCCGGCCCCCCCGGCAAACAGACCTGAACGTCCGAACCGGGCGGAGTGCCCAAGGGCGACCGGTCACGGTCGGGCCATGCACCTCATACACATCCGGGAAGGCAGGACACTCGACCATGCCACACGCCCGCAAGCCTCGCGCGCAAGCGCCATCGTCCGAGCAACCCAGAAGCCGCTCCGCCGCTCCGGGCACGCGGCCGCTTGACCAGCGGCAGTTGAGTCAGATCGCCGAACGGCGGGAGCGGGAACCTGGCGCTCGAGCCCCAATCTCCATTCCGGAAGGCCGGGTTGAGGTCGCCCCTGTGGGAGCGGGGATCAGGTATGGCGCCGTCACCAGTTGCATGACAGTGACCTGCTACCTCGACGACGGCCGTAAAGCGGGCGCACATATGGTCCTGGTTACGGGCGACGACGCCCAGCTCGCCTCGCATCGGATTCTGTCCGCTCTGCGTGGCCGACTCGACGGTAAGGTCGGAAAGGTTGAGCTGATAGGGGACTTCGAAAGCTGGCAGACGAAATATCTGAAGCTGCCCGCCTTTGAGGGAGGCTATGACCTGCCGGATGATCCGCGGCCGCTGAAGGACGCGATCCTCGAAGAACTCGGCCTGTCGGGCACACCGGTGGAAATGCGCCAGCATGCCGAAGGCGACCTCACCCTTTGACGGTTCTCATGGCGAAGGGGGCGGCGATGCTGCGACAGGTCCTCAAGACCGGGGACATCGCGACGTTGGTGCCGGAGATGACCGCGACGAAGCCGGTGCCAGGGCCTGGAGGGCTGCTCGTCATGCCGCTGCCGATCGTCATCGTCTTCCAGGGCTCTGCCCTCTTCCAGGTGGAGGGTCATACCGCATGCGTGCCCGACGATATCGAGAAGCTGGTTATTACGCCCGTCTCTTACAGCACCGAAACAACCACGATTTTTGGTTCCGGCACGGTCGTGTTGAGGCTCACCCCAGGGCACCGGTCGAAGCACGCGCGTACAAAACATGGAACCCTGGTCGTTCTCGACGGCGGACCGCTTGACCTGATCTTCACGCCGACGGTACATGCGAGTAATCCGGATGGTTCTTTCGACCCGTCAACCGAGTTCAAAGGCCAGGCCCTTCTGAACTACGTGAGCATGCGCCCGGTGCAAGCCGTATCCGAGGGGGAATAAGGCACGGGAATGCACTCAGCTCCATTGACCGATCAGCGTCGCGCGCCGGCGAACCGAGTCTCGTCGAAATACTGGCCGAGCTTGAGGTGTTCGTCCCGCACCGCTGCCAGCAGGTCGGGTGTCGTGACCGGGCGACCGGTTTCGGCGGATCGGTAGGCGGCGGTCAGCGCACAGCGACGGATGGCACCGCCGGTCAGGTCGTACACCTCGGCCAGCCGGTCCAGGTCCAGATCGGCGGCGCGGGGGAGGGCTGGTCCAAGGCAGCTCTCCCATAGAATGCGCCGCTGTGCGGCCTCGGGGCGGGGAAAGGGCACCACCAGATCGAGGCGGCGGAGAAAGGCCGTATCGATGTTGCTCTGCAGATTGGTGGTCAGCAGGGCGATTCCGTTGAAGGACTCCAGACGCTGGAGGAGGTAGGCGGTCTCGATGTTCGCATAGCGGTCGTGGGAGTCGGTGGTCTGGGCGCGTTTGCCGAATACGGCATCGGCCTCGTCGAAGAGCAGGACGACTTCGGCGTGTTCGGCCTCGGTGAAGAGGCGTTCGAGGTGTTTCTCCGTCTCCCCGATGTATTTGTCGATGACCATGGACAGGTCGATGACACATAGCTCGAGCCCGAGTTCACCGGCGACGACCTCCGCGGCGAGGGTCTTTCCGGTGCCGGAGGGGCCGCTGAACAGGGCGCTGACACTCAGCCCGCGCCCACCGCCCGGCCACAGTTTCCAGTCCAGGAGCACGCGTTCGCGGTGCCGCGCACGGAGCGTCAGGTCATGCAGCAGGGTGCTGGGGCGCTCCGGAAGCACCAGGTCCGTCCAGCCGACGTCCGGGCGAATCCTCCGGGCCAGCCGGTCGAGCGCACCGGAACCGGGATGGGCGTGGGCCGATGCCGTCCGGCCGGGCACTGTGCGTCCGTCAGGGCGCACCTGGAGTGGACGAATCGTCCTCGACCAACACGCGTTCCATGGCCGCACCCCGGCCAGTACGACGGTGTGCGGCAGTTCGGTCAGCGGGGTGAGCAGATCCGCCATGTCAGGGGAGTGGTCGGCCAGCGCATCGACGGAGGTGACGAGCAGGTTGCCGGCCCGCAGCCGCGTCTCCAGCATGGCCGCGCGTAACAGCCGGTCCGGCTGCGTGGCCCGGTCGGCGGTCAGCAAGTCCAGGGACAGTAGCGGGCGTTCGGCGCCGTTCAGCGCGATACGGGTGATGGCTTCGGCGGTGCTCCCGGTGCAGCCGCAGAGGTATACGGGCGGACCACCGTCGAGGAGGCCGGCGAGCCGGGAGCCGGCGGCTGCCGCCCGGCTGTCCGTCGAGGGGTCGGGAGAAGGGAGCACACCGAGGGTGGAGCGCAGGTCTGGAGGCAGTGTGTCATCACCGAGCAGATGGTCGACCACCCGGTCGGGAACGTGTAACTCCCGTCCGGCATAGGGTCGCTCCTCGTCCCTGACCTCCAGCAGACCGGTGGTGCGCAGCCGCCCGGTCGCTCCCAGGGTCATGCGTCCATGCGCACTGTGGGCCGGGATGCCGCACAACTGCAAGGCCAAGCCTATGGTGGCTCTGCGCCGGGTCACATCGTCGTTGAGGTAGCCATAACAGCGCTCGAACCGCGCGTCGAGATCCGGGGCGATTGCCACCAGCAGCAGTTCCGCCTCCAGCGGTGAGAGGCCGAACCGGCTTGCCAGTTGACGTAGCGGGATGGTGGCACCGGCGGCCTCCGCCTCCCGCTCGGAGATTTCGAGCACCGAGGCCGCGTATTTCTCGGATGCGTCGGGCGGTAGTGGGCCTGGAGTGCCGCGCAGCAGATGTGGAGCATGAGCGTCCGAGATGTACAGACCGCGGAAGGGGTCGTCGGGCGGCTGGGGATCGCCTTCGGCGCGGGCGATGACCGCCCGTTGCACCCGGGCCCGGAGCAGGTCGATCCGCGCCAGCAGTGCGTCTGCCGCGGGCTCGGACCGGGTGACCGCTGAGGTGGTCACGCCGTCACCTCGGTCTCATCCACATTGTGGGGCCAGGTGCAGTCGGGCTGATCGGCGGACTTGGGAGGCCACTTCTTCCAGTGTGGAGGTGGGTTCTGGTTGGGGAACTCCACATGGCTGTCGTCCACGATCAGTTCTTCCTTCACCCAGTGTTCGTAGGGTGCGACAACGAATGAGGGAAGCGGAAGGATCACGGTGATATTGAGAGCGGGAACGAGACCAAGCCCGGTCACGTTCCACAGCTCCGCGAGGACCCTTTCATCAATGGGCGGTCGGCTGATGTCGAGATGAGCGGACAACTCGGTGACGGACGGCCCGATGGGCAGGAGGGAGAGCTCATTGCGCTTGGACAGGAGGATCAGGACTTCGCCCAGCATGCTGTGCGAGACCAGGGGGTCAGGGGCCCAAGCGGTTATGAGATAGGACAGTTGGGCGAAGCGTGGTGGATCGTGATACTCGACCTTCTTCTGCTTCTTCGGGTGCTCATTGGGCACCGTGTGGTAGATCGTGCCCGCCTGTCGGCGATCGAGGCTTTCTCGGACGTCGTACAGGTAGATGCCGATGGCCTCCGTTCCGGCCGTTTGGCCGAGGGGTTTGTCGCGCTTTGGCGGTCCGAAGTCGACTTCATACTGGGGCAGTGCTTGGTGTATCAATTCCCCTAGCGCGAGATCGACGAGATGGATCACGATTTCCCCCTTAATCCGCACTACCGGATGAGGGTGCGAGGACGATCTGCCGTACGTCGATACCGGCACCCTGCCGATCGATCGGCGTGTGGGCCGAGGTATCAGCCACGACCAGTGCGGAACCCTTGGTGTCCGCGACATACAGGTGCGGATTCGACGGGTCGGGATGCGGGGCCGATCCGCCCAGTCCGGTGCCCAGCGGGAGTGTGAGGCGAAGCTGCCCGGTGGCGGTGTCGAGCATCTGGACCGCTCCACTACCGCTGCTTGTCACATGGAGCAGAGCGCCGTCAGGCGACACGGCGAGCCGCTCCGGAGCGTTGAGGCCGCTCGCCCAGGACTGGGAGATCCAGGCCGGGAAGCCCAGCCCGAGTGCGTATATCTTGTTCAACGAGGCGTGCAGAGCACCCGTGTTGCCCGGCCGGAAGCACACCGCTCCGGCCGGAGCGGTGACGGTGCCCGCCGGTTGTGGGCGGGCGGGGTTGGTCAGGTCGATGAGGTGCACCCCTTGGTCCTGGGTACTGACGAAGGCGTGACCACCCAAGGGGTGTACGGCGAGCGCCCAGGGCTTTCCGCGGAGTGAGAGCTTCGCTTCGACGCGTTCCAACGGAGCGGCGGACACGACAGGTAGTTCCAGCACGTGCAGGGCGGCGTCTTGCCCGCCGTCGGCCGCGAGGAGATAGAGATGGGCCGGATTTCCCGGGCGGAGTGCGAGGGCCTGGGTGCCGGGGATCCCTGTCTGAACGCTGAATGACACCACGGGTGTTGCGGGTGTGACGGTGGAGAGCATCCACAGTCGGTTGTCACCCACCACATATCCGTAAGGGGCGTATGGGTGCAGAGCGATACCGCTGGGAACTCCTCCCGGGAGTGCGACCGTTGTCGGCTCCTTCGTGGGTGTCCCCGGGATGGCGAGGCTTACGACTTGGATGAGCGAGCCACTCGGTTCCTTGACGAGAACATAGGCGTGCCGGCCGGTTGAGTGGACGGCCACTCCATTCGCCTCGCCCGTGCTGGTAAGGGAGAGGGACGGCCCATCCACGAGCTTCGACAGGTCGGTCGTGCACAACTCCTGCTTTCGCGTGCGGTATGCGTGGCTGTCGGAGGTGTGGACGGCGATCGCCCTGGGCGTTTCGTTGTCGGATGTGGCCAACAGGTCTGTTGGGGGCGCGGGTACCCGGCGGAGTAGGGAGATGGATCCCTTACCGCGTTGGGCCGCATAGACCCGAAGGCCGTCCGGGCTGCATGCGACCCCCGTCGGGTCGGCGTCGGCCTCGGTGGCCAATGTGGTGACGGTCAGGTCAGGAACGGTCAGACAGTGCACCGCCGGAGCATTCGTCGAACCGTCGGTGACGCATGCGTACCGGCCGTCCGGGGTGCAGTGCACATCCCACGGTTTGGAGTCGGTGGTGTGTGTAAAGGTGGCGGTCTTGATGTCGGATCCACGCACCGTGACGGTTCCGGCTTGGCGATTGGTCACGTAGAGGGGCCCGCTGTGGCGTGATGCGATCGAGAATGGTGCGTCCGATAGGGGTACTGATGGGGAGATTGATTCGGCGCGGAGCCGGTCATCGCTTTTGAGGGCGATGGTTGTCAGCTTGTGATCGGCCTTGTCGCCGTTGACGATGTGGAGAGTTTGGTTTCCCTGGCAGGTGACGCCGCGAATTTCTGTAAGCGTTGGGGCATTGGTCACTTTTTGCATGGAAGCTTCGCTGGTCTGGGGCACTTGGATTCCATAGAGGTCGCCACGGTCGTGGTCCGTCGCATAGAGGTACTTACCGTCCTTGGCGAGGGCGAGCGAGGCGGGGATGTAATTAGAGTCGGTGATGGTGAGCCAGAACTTGAAGGTGGCGGCCGCACCATCTCCCAGGGAGTACTGGGCGACCTTTCCCAACGTTGTGTTGGCTACGTACAGAGTCTTGCCGTCTGGCGATACGGCAAGTCCATGCGGGTAATCACTGCCCGAGATGCCGCCCAGGTATCGCCAGGTGGTTTCCTTGCCTTCCAGGACGGAGATCCTGTCCGGCCGCCTCAGGCCGCTGTTGTAGTTGGCGATGTAAAGACGTTTTCCATCCGGATGCAGGGCGATTCCTTGCGGACCGGTCAACTTCCCTTGTTCGGTGGTGATTGCCCCCTGGTGCTCCCAGCCGGTGTTGGTGTTGCGGAGGATGGAGATCTTCCCTTTTGCCTCGTCGAGTCCGCCATCCTCGTCGTCCGTGATGTACAACATGGCGCCCTTGCCACTGTCGTCCCCGCCGACGACTGCCGCGTGGCACGGCTTGGAGCAGTTCACCTTCCCCTTTTCGATGGTGTAGGACCCGCCTCCTTGCAGGTCGATGAGTGAGACGGACCGGGTACCGTGATTCGCGGTGAGTGCATAGTGCCCGTCCGGGGTGATGGCGAGACCGCGCGGTTCGGCGCCCTTGGCCAGTGAGATCGGTTTGACATCGACCTTGCCCGGGGTCCAGAGCTGTTGATCCTGTTGGGGGCGGAGCGTGAGGAGTTTGTCCGAAGTCGGGCAGGTCACACAGGCGAACGCGGGCCCTGGGCCTCCAGTACCGATGGCGATGTCCCAGGGGATGTCATCAACCGGGATGGCACCGGAGTCCGTCGCCTGCTTGAGGTCGGACACGGCGATGCGTTTGGCCGCCTGATCGGTGGTGAAGGCCCAACTCTCGTCTCCTGACCGTGTGACGGCGATCGAGAGCGGTTTGGAGGACGCGCCAGTACTGATCTTTCCGGTACTGGTTGGGGAGACACGTACGGAGACGAGTTGCCCAGTGCCCTGGTCGGTGATGTGCGCGTGCGTTCCCTCGGGGCCGAACACTACGGCCGCCGGTACGGCACCCACGGGGATGTCGGTTCGTCGGCCGATGAGCTCGCCGGTGACCTCGTCCAGATATACAGCACTGAGCAGGCCGGTGGTCCTGCTGAGGACGTAGAGAAGGGTGCCGTCCGGCGAAAAGGCCGCGGCCGAGGGCCGGGTGGCGGTTGGGACCGTCGAGAACGGGCCAGGGCGTCCGTTCGCCAGTAGTTTCGCGATCGAGAGCGTGGCCGCGCCATGGTTGAGCACGCAGAGCCGGTCACCCTTCGGCGCGACCAGCACGGCCAGCGGATCGGCGCCCACCTCGGGCTGATCGACGATGTGCGCCGCGGTCATGTCGATCACCAGCAGTACGCCGGCGTCCGTTGGACGCTCGCCGCGGCATGCGGCATAGGCGATCGGCTTGTCGGGGTCGGGGAAGGCGGCCAGTGCGCGGACCCGGGCCGGGTGCGTGACCTGTGCTGTTCGCTGCGCACGCAGGTCGAGGACCGACAGGGGCGCCGCGGGATCGGACTCGCATGCCACACAGACCCTTGCCGCCCGGGGAGCGGCGGCCAGCGCGAACGGACCTGTTCCTACCGGGACTTTGGCGGGTGTGCCACCGTTTGGACCATAGACACGGACCTCGTTGTCGGCCCAGGACGCCACACAGACCTTGTCCTGGTCCAGTCCGGCCACCACCGCGCAAGGGCCGTTGCCCGCCTCGAAGTCATGGGTGTCACCGCTGATGACGTAGAGCCGCCCGGACCCGAAGGTGGGAACATAGGCCGGCCGGCCGCCATGACCCACCGCCACCGCCCGTGGGTTGGTCTTGACCGGTTCGGAGTGGATGTTCCGCGGGATGCCCTCGGCGGGCAGATCCGCCGTCACCAGGGCGTCCGCCCAATCGATGGCGAGAATGCGGTTTCCTGCGTTGCCCATAAGTGCCCTCCTCCGGCTCAGGCCGACCACGGTGTCTCGGCGACGGTGACGCGGTGCTCCATGGAATAAACGGTCTGGCCCTCCCCGCAGATGGCGACGGGTCCGGCTGCCGAACCCTCGCCGGTGGCAGGCTTGTCGGTCGTAAACAGCACCGCGGATCCGACCCGTGCGACACCCGGTACCCGCTCCAGAACGCGGTGCGCGTCCCCGACGTACACCGGCCTCCCCGGCGGCCAGCCGTTACCCTCAGGGCCGCCGTTGACCGGGTTGAACCATGCGTAGAGCGCCCGCTCTGCGGCGGCGGCCAACGCCGAACGTTCCGTCTGGGTCTGGTAGTCGTGGGGCAGCACATGCGCCTCGAAGCGGATGCCCAGGTAGGCCGGAGGCTGAAGCCAGACGGGAACTCCAGCCGGCTGCCGAGCCTGGAGGGCGCGTCGTACCGTGTCGTAGGCGTCCTGGCTCGGCGTGAGCATGTGGTAGGGGAACCAACCACGTTCGTCGGCGGTGACAAAGGGGATCACCAGCAGTTGGACGCCGGTCTGAAGGGTGCCGCCGCTGGTGTCGGTGTAGCCGTCCTCGCCGCCCGAGGATGCCTCGGTGTTCCACACGGACACGCCGGCGACCGGCGGGAGCAGCCGGCAGATGTCGCCCTCCGGCACGCCGTTGCCTTTGGCGCCAAGTGTGCTGTGGTACGAGCCGACGTCGATCCGCGCATGGTCGGGGGGTACCTTCCCGCGCTGCACGCTATTGCCAGAGCCGTCCTTCACCTCGGGCCCGAAGTACAGCACCCCGGTCATCGCGTTGACCACGTAGTGTGGGTCGTTCTTATGGGATTCGGTGAAGGAATCCTTGCGGACCCACCGTTGCCCGGCGACTTGGACGTCAGGGAGATCGGCGCACAGTTTCCCTTCCATCAGTGGGAACGACTGTCCGGGGACTCCTTTCGAGAACACCGGCTCCGGCTTCCGGGCCACGAACTGCTCTGCCTTGACCTCTTGGGTGGAACCTTCGTCCAGATAGACCGTGTACTTCGTGGTGTCGCTCCCCGCCGGGTCGCGGATCTGGAGTGCGAGCCAGGCGCCGCGCAGCTTCGGTACCGGGTTCCTGCCCCAGTTCGGAACCGCGTCCGCGGCCGATGCGGCGGGTATGTCGGTCTTCGGCCGCCACCGTGGCGAGCGGTCCAGGCGGAGGGGGAACCGGCCGCCGGTGGGCTCGGCGGGTGAACACTCATATGCTGCCGGGGCATTGAGATCCCACCACGGTGTGCCGCTGCGGGGCAGGAAGACGGACAGGGCCATCCGCTCGGTGCCTTCGGGGTGACGGTCCGGACTCACCCACAAGGTGAGTGGAGCGAGCCCCACGCCTTCGGGGATGTGTAAGAGAGCCAGCACAAGTCCCCCGCCCTCCCGGAATGGGCCGCTCACCGCATCCTCCGTGAGTTTCTCGGCCATGAGCGGATCGCAGCCTCCGGTCACCGAGGGATCGAGGCGCAGGGATGCCAACCCGGCTTTGCGGGCCGCGCCACGTGTGGCTTGTTCCGTGGTAGTGAAGACCACTTCGCCGTTGGCAGTGCTGATCCGGGTGTCCTTGGGCACGACGGACATACTCGATGGGATGGTGAATCGGACCTTGGTAGTTGCCGGCTTGGACAGCCGGTAGTTCCACGCCGGATCCAACGCATCGTCATTGATGGCGCGGACGTAATGGATGCGTGCCATACCGGCTGAGGCGGCCAGAGCCAGCTCCTCGTAGTCACGCGGAACAACGGCCCGCTCCGGTACGGCGGATCCGAGCGGTAGTCGTGCCGCGTATGCCTCGGGGCTCTCGGCCTCGGTGCCCCCGGTGGCGGGCTCCGGGTTGGTGACGGCCGAGATGTAGGGGAGCGGAGCGCGGAGCACGGTGACCGTACGGGCGGGGACGTTGCCCCGGGCGCCGCCACCTGTCAGATACCGGGGCGCCCGGATCAGGGCACCCGCGGTCAGTGGCGCGCCATACTGCCGAAGTCCCTTGGCGGTGCTGGCGACCGGCCCGAACACGGCCTCGCCGGTGCGGGGGTCGAGGGTGAAGTGCCGGTCCCTCGGGCCCGAGTTGGCCAGTGATGGGACATATGCCCACCGGTGGGTCGTCCCGCCCATGGCGGCCTCCACGGTCAGGGTGTCCGCCGCGTTGACCAGCGGCGGACTGGAGAAGCGCAGACGCTCGCCCGGGGTGCCCAACGCGGTGCCCAGCTCCTCGTTCTGGATCAGATGGGCCTGTACGGCGGGCACCGCGACCGTCAGCACCGGAAGGAGGAGCAGGGACTTCACCGGCTGCTGGTATCGGATCAGCCCCACGTCGCGCAGTTGCCGCGGGGAGCGCTGTCCGGCCTCGGAGGGGTGGAGCAGCAGTCTGGTGGGGGAGTGCGTGGCCGGGATCACCAGGGTGATCCGTACGGTCTGGTGTCCGTTGCCGGCCAGTGCGGCCGTCCGGCAGGGCACCCAGCGTGATCCCTGCCATGCTTCCCACCCTTGTCCCAGTTCCGGCAAGGGCACCGGGAGATCCGGGCAACCGACCTCGAAGGTGACCTGTGTGCCGGGAACAGGCACCGAGAGCACGGCGAGGGTGTGGGTACCGGCGGAGGCCGAGTCCCTTGGCCCAGGCATCGGCTCACCCGTCACCAGGGGAAAGTCCCCGGTACTGGGAAGGTTCAGGTGGTACGGCGGTTCCGAGAACGAGTAGCCCCCTGCCGCGACAACATCCTCACCAGGACGCTCGAACGTTGTCAGCCTGCCCTCCACCACCCCGCCCAATGCCCGGGTCTGGGCGAACGTCCCGGCGGCGATGAGTACACACGGGTTCACCAGGGCGTCCGCCGTCGTACTGAAAATGACCGGTGGCACGCCCTCTTGGACCGGAAAGGTGGAGACCTCCACCCCCGCCGGGACGGGGACCGGTTCGGGGGCGGGTGCCGCGAGTTGGAAGCTCACCTCGGTCCTGGCGGGTGTCGCGGGATGGGGCCGGATCCCCAACATGCGCAGTAGCTCCAGGCGGTGCCGGTCCGCCGCCCGGTTGAGCCGGTCGCGTAGGGCCTCCACCATGTCGGCGCAGGTTTCGATCAGCGCGTGACCCGGATCGGTGCGGTCCTCGGCGGCCCAACCGGGCAGGGCGCGGCGCACGGCCGCGATGGCGGCGGCCGTGATGTCGTCGCGGTTGCGGCCGTCGTATCCGGGGTTCGGCGGCGTCATGGGGACGGGCCTCTCGTCTGCTCGGTGGTGGACAGGCGGTGGTGGCCGACCGGGCTCAACCGGCCTGCTTGACCTCGGACTTGAACGGCAGATGTGCGGGACAGTGGGACAGCACCAGCCGGGCGAGCTGGAGTTCCAGGCTGCGCAGGTCCTCGCCCTCGCGGGCGGTCATGGTGACGGTCAGCGTCGGGCTGATGGGTGGGAACGGATCGCCATCGCGGTGGACGCCGCCGCCGGACTCATCGATGGCGAGGTCCCACTGGTGGATCTCCCTGGCTTCCCGCAGGAGTGCGGCCGGGGTGCCACGGTGGGCCTCCAGCCAGGGCGCGAGGGCGATGGCGGTACGCAACTGCCGTTCGTCCCAACCGGGTTCCACCCGGGCGCGGGTGATGAGGACCAGCCAGTCCAGGAGCGCGGGCGGGGCGAGCCAGGGGTCGAGGACCCCGGCCAGGTGCTCCAGCTTGTCCTCGGCGGGGGCGAGCGCCTCGCCGACGCCGGCGGCGAAGGCGTCGAGCACCTGGTCGGCGGCGAGCAGTGCGGGCAGTTTCAATGGGTGCGGAGCCATGGCTTCTCCCGTTCGCCCCTCAGTCCTCGGTCACGGTGACGACGGCCTTCAGCAACCGGACCAAGCCGCTGTCCGGGACCTCGATGACGGGCTGTTCCTGGTCGGAGGCGTCGGTGACGGTGGCTTTGACGATGGCGCGTACCTCCGGCACCGCTTCCAACGCGGTGAAGACCTCGCTGGCGTGCACTCGGCGGCCCCACGGCCAGCCCTCTCCATCGGGTCCGCCCTGGGTGGGGTGGAAGTAACGGTAGAGGCGCCGCTCGGCGGCTTCGGTCGTCTGCTGTTTCCCCTGCGAGGTCCATGGGCGCACGGTGGCCAGGGCCTTGAACGGCTGGTAGTCGGGCGGTCCGAGGCGCAGCCGCTCGCCGAGGAGGCGCACCTCCGACAGGACCCGGTCCGCCTCCGCCGCGACTGTCGCCGGAAGCTTCAAGTCCTCCTCTTCCAGCGGCGTTCCGGGATCGGCGGACAACGGCGGAACGACGAGTACGCGCAGCGGGGCGCCTTCGGGGCGCCATAGCGCCGGTTCACTACGGGTGTCCTTGAGGAAGTAGAAGACGTCCTTGACGGTCACCACCGCATCCGGCTGTCGCTGGCAGAGTGGTGACAGCCCGGGGAAGGACTCGGCGATCCGTGACCGCACACCCCTGCTGCCCGTTGGCACCAGTTTGTTGCTCTCGTAGCGGTAGCGGCGGTGGTAGACGACGTCGCCCTTGAAGAAGAAGAGCTCATAGGTGTTGGGGACTTCAGGGACAGGCTGTGCGGCGACATCGTCGACACCGTTGCCGAACTCTTGGGGGATGCCCGGGAATGCGTCGCCGATGGGTTGCTTACGCGAGTCGTCCCAGCCGCATGATCCACCGGAGAACCACAGCCTGGTATCAGGCTCTGTGGCGAGCTGGAGTACGGCGTCCACGCGCTTGGCGGCGAACGCAGGTGGCTTGTCCTGGTCCGTCGGAGCCTCCTGATCGCCGTCCGGGAAGGAAACCCGCTGGTGGTCCACGCCCCCCTTGCCATTGGGGAAGTAGTGCACCGCGAAAGCGGGTTCCCGCACCGCTACCGCGCATGCGGCCACCCGGTCGGGACGGGCCGGCGGCAGAAGCGCCGCCGGGGCCTGGGTGCTCGATGGACGGACGGTGGTGGTGACCCGGCACCTGGCGATGGTGGTGGCATGCTCGGAGAGGATCCGTTCGTAGTCCGGTACGGTCACGGCCCGCCGCAGCGGGGACAGGTCCAGCGCCGCACGTTCCAGTGCCTGCCGCCAGTCCTCCTGGTCCCATCCGGTGGCAAGCGTGTGATCCACCGTCGGTACCGCTTTGCCCGCCCCCGCCAGGTAGGTGCCGGCGGGCAGGGCTTGGGATACGCCCCGGTACGCCGGGTATGCGATCTCGATTGGCTGTCCGTCCGGTGGAACGGCGCCCAGCTGTCGCGCCCCCGCGGCGAAGGGGACGAGCGGGCCGAACACGACGTCGCCGCCGCTCTCGTCCCACCAGTAGGAGTGAGAGTCCTGATCCGCTTCGGCGAAGGTGGCCACGGATGTCCAGCGAACGCCCGCGACGGTGACCGACGGAGGACTCAGGGGGCGGCGTGGAAGAGGGAAGCGCTGCCCCGGAGTGCCGTTGGAGGTGAACACCTCGGTGACCTGCCCGGGTCGTTCAATGGCCTCGACCGTTATCGGTTCGCCCGACAACGAGGTGACATCCATGGCCGTCAACAGGACGATGGGTGGGTTGTGTTCAGCGGTCAGTTCGGTTCCCGCAGGCAGGTCATAGGGCGTTTCCACCGGCGAGATCCGCACCAGAACCCGGCACGGGCTCGCGGGCATGGGCTGGATCCCCATCAGACAGAGCAGCCGGTTCCGCTGCTCCCCGGTCATTCGCGCGACCCGGTAGAGCAGCATGTCCACCCGCTCCGCGCACGCCTCCAGCAGGGTGATGCCGGGGTCGGAGACGTTATGGTCGGTCCACCGGGGGGCCCGTTGCGGCAGGGCCCGTTTGGCGGTGTCCACCATGGGCTGGAAGCGGAGGTCGTCCAGGTCCGGGACGGGCAGCTCCTGCATAGTGGTCCTCTCGGCGTGCCGCGTTGCTCAATCGGCCGGTGGCAGCGTGTAGAAGGGGTAGACGAGATTGCGCGGCTCATTGGTCGTGCGCAGGCGGTAGCGGATATCGATCTGGAGCACCCCGTTCCGCTCCGTGTCGGTGCTGAAGAGCAGCCGGTCGAGTTCGATGCGGGGCTCCCAGCGCTCCAGCGCCTGCCGCACCGCGAGATCGGCCTGGGCCTCGGTCGTGGCGTCGAGCGGGGCGAATACCAGCCGGTGGATGTCGCAACCGAACTCCGGCCGCATGGGCCGCTCTCCGGGAGCGGTGCCGAGGATGATGGCGATGGACTGTTCGACATCCTCGGCCCCGGATGCCAGGGCCACCTCTCCACCGGTGGTGAGGTGGCAGGGGAACGTCCAGCCCACACCGACGACATCGGACGGGACGCTGCTGCTGCCTGTCATGATCACCCTCCGAACAGCTGGCGTGTCAGGATCAGTTGATATCGACCGGGTTCCCGGTGATCTCCGTTGAGCCGCCCTTGAGGGTGAGCTTCTTGTCGCTCTCGACGGTGACGGTGGTGGCCTTGAGCGTGATGCTGCTGTGCTCGCCGGTTCCCTCGATCCGCACGGTGCCCGCCTTCAACACCACCGTGCCGCTGGGTCCGGCGTCGACGGTGATGGTGCCCTTGCGCCCGTCCAGCACCACGCTCACCTCCTTGTCGGGATCTCCGGCATCGAGGGAGAGAAGGGTGTCCTTGCGGTTCAGATGCGCGGTAAGCCTGCCGTCACCGGATTTCAGCCGTACGCCCTGGGGGCCCTGGGCGGCGCTGAGGAGTTCCAGCCGGTCGCCGTCGCGCGAGGACACCGACCACCGGTTCGCCCGGCCGGTGGTGGCGTCGATCAGCGGCAGGCCGTGGTCGGTGGGCGCGTCCTTGCCGTTGTAGAGACCGCCCAGGACGTACGGGCGGTCCAGCCGCCCGTGCTCGAAGCCCACCAGCACCTCATCGCCCACCTCCGGGGCGAGCACCCCGCCACCGCCCGCGCCGCCCCACTGCACCGTGCGCACCCAGTCGGTGACATACCGCTGGGAGAGCCAGGGCAGTTGCAGGCGCACCGCGCCTCGCTGGCCCTGCCCGGGTTCCCTGGTGTCGGTGACGATGCCGACGGCCACTCCCAGCCCGCGCAGCGGCGGCGGGTCGGACACGACCGGAGGGGCCGGTGCCCCCACCCGTAGCTGTGTGACATAGCCGTGCTCGCCGTCGAAGTCGAAGGTCTGACGACAGGCCGTGATCGTGTAACGCCCCGCGAACGGTTCGCCGATACCGCTGATGGTGACGGGCAGTCCGGCCCGTAGAAAGGGTGTTCCGGAGACGGTCGCCTCCAACTCGGCCATGGACGAGGCGGTTTCCTCGGCGACCGCCCGCGCCGCGGCGTCCACCTGTTGGGAGGTGGTGCAGGGGCGGCCGGAGACCAGAAGCTCGGGTGAGGCACCGAACGCGGAGGCGAGACGGCCGGGTGTGGTCCCCAGTTGGAACCGGGAGCTGTCGGCCGCCGAGGCCTTCGCCACGACCGGAGCCTTGGTGCTCGGGTCCCAGCCTCGCACCTCCACCTCCTTGACCTGTCCGGTGGAGGAGACGGACGCGCGGAGCGCCAGCAGGTTCACGCCGTACTGCAGGACGAACGGACTCCGGTCGGCGCCCGCCGAAGGCGATGGCGCCTGTGCGGCGGGCGGGAGGCGGCGCATGGTCAGTTCACGGTCCTCCACCGCCAGGTGCAGGCCGCGCTGCTCGGCGAGGTGGGCCAACAGCTCCCAGTCGGTAAGGCCTGGTTGTGACTGATGCGCGATGGGGGTCTTCTCCGCTTCCATGGTTCCGGTGCTCAGCCGATGCCGGGCGGCGACCTCGGATGTGATCTCCTCCACGGTCTTCCCCACATACGCGGCCACCCGGCTCCCGCGCATCAGCCGGTGCCCCCGGTCGGTGGCCCGCACGACTGTGAAGCGGCCCTCGCTGTCCAACGTCGTCTCCAGCGCGGTCACTTCACCATGGAAGATCCGCACCTGGGTCCGGCGGTGTGCGGCGGCGACCGATACGGTCACCTCGGTGCCGGGAGTGATGCGCGCGGCCTTCAGCAGCTCATGCTTCTGATCTCGAAAGCGCAGATATGCGGTGGACGGCAGATTGGTCGCGGATTCCACGGTGGCGGCCACCAGTTGTTCGGCCCATGCCTCCCGGAGGGAGCTGCCACCGAAGGTGAGCACCGGCTCTGCCGCGTAGGCCGGCTCGGTCATCGGGCATCGCCCCCGTACTCCTCCACCACGGGAACGACCAGCACCGTTCCCGGGGGCACGCGCGCCGGGTCGTCGATGGAGTTGGCGCGGGCGATGGCGCGCCACCGGGTGGCGTCCCCGTAGGCGCGCCAGGCCAGGCCCGGCAGGGTGTCGCCGGGGGCCATGCGGTGCGTGCCGACCGGTGCGTCCGAGCCGGAGCTGGGGTTCTGCCGGGCCGGGGAGCCGCCGACCTCCTCCAGGGTCAGGGTGCATTCGGCGCGCAGCGGCGTCCCGTTCGCGGCGAAGCGCGTATAGGTGGCATTGACCTGGGTCACCAGGGCGAGGAACGCCGTGGTCTGGGACCGGCCCCAGTCCAGCCGGACCCAGGGTGCGGAAGCCGGTTTCGCCGCCGTGCTCTGGGCGGTGGGGGCACAGCAGCTCAGCAGGCGCTCCACCTGGTCCTGGACCCCGCTGCCACGCCCCGGGGAGTCCAGGAACACCTCGAGGTTCATGGTGCGGGGCAGGGCGCCGACGAACTGTGGGCGAGCTGCCGTTCCATTGGAGGGTGCCCTGCTGCGGTTCCAGTGGGCCTGCTTGGTGACGGTGAGCCGCTCGGGGTTGAAGTGGAGTTTCACCCGCCCGCGTTCGGGCCCCGGGGTGTTCCCGGGGCCCGTCGGGGGGTCGTAGATCACCAGCGCGGCCCGTACGGGGGCGCCTCCCACGGGCAGGACGGGCATGGGTTCCTCTCGGTCGGGTGCACGGTGATCGGGCCGGTGGATTTTCGGCTCAGACGGTGACTGCCACAAAGCCGTTGTGGGCTATCTCCAGGGTTTCGCGGGCGGGCCGGGACTGCTCGGTGTCGAAGCCGGGGCCGTTCCAGCGCACCGGGATCACCCCGTCGAGCAGCCATCGCACCAGTGGCTTGCGGTCCGGGCCCAGTGCGAGCAACTGCCCGGGCAGCGGCGCAGGTTCGTCGATCTGCTTCTGCAGCCAGAGCCACACCAGCGCCGTCTGCCGGGTGAGCGGCCTGCCCAGCACCACGTTCGAGTAGCGCATTCGGGTCGGGAGGTGCCAGACCCGGCCGTTCGTCCCGCCTTCGACTCTCTCCTCGACCTCCATGACGCAGCCGAGCCCGTCGCAGGAGGTGAAGGAGCCGAGAGTGTGATCACCGATGGACAGCTGGAACAGGGAGCTGACGGCGAACGGCTGGTCCGGCATGAACGCCTCCGTTGTCCTCGGGGGGCCTGTTCAACGGGGATCGGTGCGGCCACCCGGGTTGGCGTGGAGGGGCATACCGAGGGCCGACCGGCGGCCGCCGAGTGGTACGGCCCGTGGCAGCAACCGCCCCGGCAGGGCCATGGCGGGAGCGGGTCGCCAGGCCGCCAACTCGCCGCGTACACAGGCCAGTCGGGTGCCTGTCGGGGCACTCGGCCGCAGTGGCGCGGGCATGGGCGTCCGGGGCTCGGGCGCCGTCCGCTCGGGCGCCGTCCGCTCGGGCGCCGTCCGCTCGGGCGGTGGCCGGTGATCGGCAGGCGGCCGGGCGCGGCGGTGGAACGGGCGGCGGAACCATGGGCGATCGCTCATCGGGTTCCTCCGGGGTCCGCCTGTAAGGCGTTGATACGGACGATTTCCCGCACCCACGCGCGCCGCTCACGGTGCGGGAGGGAGAGGGTGTCCGCCCGCGCCCAGTGGAAGTGATAGGCGATATAGGCGGCTTCCTCCCGCAGGCGGTGCGCGGGGTGCGTCAGGTTTCCCCCAGGCGGCCGCCGGCCACCGGGCCCGGGAGGGCGAAGTGCGTGCCGCAGGACGGGCAGGCGACCGTCTGCCGGTCGTCGCCCAGTCCGTTGATCTGGCGGTAGAAGTCCTGGAGATAGGCGAGATCAGCGGCGAAGAGCCGCTCCACCACCTCGGCGTGGATGTCGGTCAGACCACCCAGCCTGGTGATCACCAGGCTGAGCAGCACGACCCCCAGGTATGCCGGGTTCTCGCGGACCCTCTGGTCGATCAACGGCGACAGCTCGTCCCGCGCGGTGGCCAGACGCATGCTGCCGTGCCGGTGCACGGTGCCACCGTCGTCGATGTATCCATGGGGCAGTTCGAACTCGAACTCGGTGCGTAACCCGGGGGCTTGTTGCCGCATGGGCCGATTCTCCAGTGGGGAGTGCCGATGGTTGACGGTCGTCAGCCGGTCACGTATTCGCGGAACACCACACCCGCGAAGGTGTCTTCGGCCCAGGCTTCGACCTTGAACCTGCCGGGGTCGGAGCCGGCGATAAGGGCCGGCGAGGTGGCGGTGCCGTCCTTGACGCTGAGGACCTCGGCGGTGGCGCCGGAGTCCTTGAACGAGGCCATGTCGTCCAGGATCCGGAAGGTGACCTTGATATCCGGGACGGGTGCGCCGTTCTTGTCCTGCACGACGACGACGAGCGGGTCGGTGAACTCCTGGCCGGCTTCTGCCTTCTGGCCGGCCCCCGACTGGTAGGCCACCCGGTCCGCGGGCCCCACCTCATCCTTGACCGTGATGTTCTCGAAGGGGGTGGAGACGCCCTTGTCCGGCCAGGTGGCCGAGACGCTGACGGGGCCGACCTTCTTCGCCTGAAGCCTGGCGCTCTCCGCGATGCCCTCCCCGTCGGTGGTGCGAGGGTCTGTTGGCTTGTTCCCCTCGAACCGGGCCTGGTCGCCGGTTACGGCGAAGGTGATGCCCGCGCCCTTGACCGGAGTGCCGTCCAGCTTGGTCGCCTTGACCTTCAGCCGGTCGGGGAACCAGGCGCCGACCTTTGTCTCCTGCCCCTGCCCGGACAACGGCGTCAACCGGAACTTCGAGACGCGGAACATCTCGCCGGTGCCCTTGAGCCCGACCCACAGCTGGGAGTCCGCGTCCACCGCGATCCCCGATGGCTTGCTGCCCTTGCCGGTCGGGATGGATCCTGCGACGGTCGTCTGCCCGGGGAGGACATAGCCCACGGTGTCGATGTCGGGCATGGTGAACCACAGGGAGCCGTCGGCCAGTGCGAAGAGGCGGTCGGGTACGGCGGGGGTGTCCACCTCCTGGAGGGTGGGGTCACCATCGAGGCGGCGTTTGATGACCTTCTTGCCGGTGGTCGCCACCCAGAGCGCGCGTTCCGTCCGGGATTCGGTGATGGCGAGATGTCCGGGTTCCGCGTTGAGGTTGACCGGGCTCTTGGAGAACTCGCCGGTCGAGGCGTCGAACTCGACCACGCTCCTGGCGCCGGGAGAACTCACCCAGTACTCCTGGGGGTTCTGTCGCCCGATGGCGATTCCCTGCAGGGGCGTGGGGTAGGCGTTGGATGTCGATACGTTCCCCTGCGCGTCGATTAAGGTCAGCGCGTTCTTGCCGGAGAGGGTCGCGACGATGATCTCCGCGTCGCCCTTGAAGTTCTTCCCGATCGCCATGGCCGGGCAGTTCGCCGCCGAACTCTTGCCGCGATTGTCGTAGTGCCCGGTCGCCGAGCAGGAGACCACCCGACCACCCTTTGAATCCTGTGCATAGGTCCAGGTGGCCCGTTCCCAGGAGACCAGGGTCTGCGCGGTCTTGCCGCCTTCGTCCGGTGGGAAGACCACGCTCTCGTGGGAACTCGGCACGAACTTCCCGAACTTGGCGTCCTGGGTGAGGAACCAGATGTTCTTGTCATGCGGGTTGTAGACGACCATGACGGGCTTGGCCGACCCCACCAGGGGATAGTGATCGGTTTGCGCTGTCGGTGACATTCCTGGTTTCTCCTCTCCGGCGGAGGTGTTCAGGACTTTTCGGTTTCTTCGTCCCCGTCATGCTCGACGCGGAAGGTCACCGTGGTGGGCGGTTCGGTGTCGGCATAACCGACCTCGACCCGTACCTCTTCTGCGGCGGTGCCGGTCCGCAAGGGAGGGACGACGGCCCTGCCGAGGGAATCCGTGGTCAGCAGACACTCCTGGCTTCCATCGGTGAATGTCGTGCCTTCGGCCACCAGGCGGCAGGTGAGCGGAATTCCGGGAATCGGGATCCCGTTGTTGATGTACTGCACGAGGAGAGGTTGTCCGGTGGTCTGCCCGGGGGTCGCGGTATGCACGAGCTGGGCCACGTACTGGGTCTTGCCTGGATCCTTGGGGATGTCGTACTTCCCAATGGACTTGCCACTGGGGTTGGTGTACCAGACCGCGTTCCTTTTCGAATCCAGGCAGATCCCCATGGCCTCGCTGCCTTGCGGCAGGGGTGCGCTCGGCACCTGGCTGATGTTGTTGTCCGTCTTGAAACGGTAGATGGCGGTACTGGCGGCCACCCAGATATTGCCGTCGGTGGCGAACATCAGCTGGCGGGGTTCCCCTGGGAGCGTGTCGCTCTGGATCCAGGCCGGATCTCCGGTGACCTTCCGCTTGCAGATCTGATTGGGGTTCGTCGTGCTGACCCAGATGCACGGGGAACCGTCGGAGTCGGTGCCGCAGATGACATGGACAGGCTTCTGGTTCGCGCCCGCCGGGAGCGCGATGTGCTGCGGTTCCTTGTCCACACCCGGGGTGTACTTGTACAGACCGTTGGTCTTCCGCACGTAGTTGCCCGTCGTGCTCACCTGGCCGGTGGCCCAGTAGGTGCAGTTTTCGAGCTTCTGGTTGTCCTTTGGGACCGTGACCGCCACCGACCAGAGCCAGGTGTCGTAGACGGGGTTCTGCTTCGGGTCGGGGAAGGTGTAGAAGCGCGGCTTCAGCTCGTCTGGTTTGACGTAACCCACCTTGGTGTCCACCGGTTCGGCGAACATGATGTAGTACTCGTATTTCTTGGGGTTTGAACCCGGCACTTCGAACATGACCCACGTGATGGTCTGAGCCCTGGCCTGGTCTCCAAGCTTGTACTCGTTGATCTTGCGCTGTTTACCGATGTCGACTTGATACTCGACGATCGGGTCGTAGTCCTGCTCGTGGGCGGGAGAGGCGAACCACACCACTTTCTTTTTGTCTACCCGATTACTGGGATCCGGGATGATACCGGCGGACAGCTGACGAATGTCGTTCGTCACCTGGAGCTGTGTGGTATCCGGATCTTCTGGGTTGACCTGGATCAGCGACTTGTCGTGAGTCGTGACCCATAGGTAGCCGTCCGGCCCAAGGGTGATGGAATGTGGTTTCACATTCCCCACTAACTTGCTTTCTTTGATCGCCATGCGGGAACTCCCCTCCCCTGTCGTGCGCCCATCCACTGTGCATGACGTGAGATAGGCGGCGCACTCTCGATCGTTCGCAGTATTCAACGGTACTGACATCGCTCCGGCGGTCGGCAACCCTGACGTCTGTCATTCACTCGATCGGGGGAATCCGGTGAGGTGGCCGGGAACGTTCTGTCGAGCGTTTAAAGACACCTCTAGATCGAATTCAGGAAACGTTTCCGTAAGGTGGGTCACGTTCCACTGATTCAGCGGTAACCGGCCAGGGAAACCTACATCTGGACAACGAGGAAAGTGAGGTCACATGACCAAAAACGATTCTGTGCGGGCGTCCGAAAACAACCCGGGGACGAGGCGCAGGAATTCTTCGTCGGAAGCGCTTTCCCCGCATCGGACAACGCCCGCCCGGCTTCCCCGCACCGCCCCCGCCGGTCCGCTGAGCCACGAGGTTGTGCAGGCACTCCAACCCACGGTCGGTAACGCGGGGGTGAGCACACTCCTCACCGGGCAGGCCATGGCCGCTCCCGCCCGGCCCGGCTCCGGACGTCCCGAGTCGGCGCTGACCCACGACCCCCGTGCGTTCCTCCAACGGCATGTGCTGTCACTGGACTTCCTGCGAGGGCTGCGACTCTACGCCCCCGGCCTCTCCCCGCACGAGTGTGACGGTGTGCTACGCGCCATGAACGACCCCGCACTGGAGCGGCACTGGTTCGTCCTGGTCGAGGACGGCCGGGACACCACCGGCCTCTCCCGCTACGTCCTGACGCCGGCCGTTGAACAGTATGTTCACCACTACGGTGATGACGAGCCGTTCGCCGCTCTCAACGGCTCCGCCGCGCTCCCCGGCCCACGCCAGGACGGCACCTACCTGGAGGCGTCCTATATCCCGTATCTCCGGGGCGGCACCGCGAACCCCGAGCAGTCCGTAGGACACACTTCCGTCCGACGCGACCGCCAGGACGGCGAGTTCAGCCCCGACTTCGTCTTCACCGCGACGATGAACGGCTGCGCCCTCGCCGTGACGGTCGAAGGGGACCGTAACCGGTTCACGGCCTGGCACTACCAATCCCCCGGGGCCAGGTCCAACCTGGCTCCCGCCCGGATGTTCCGGAGCGGCAGGGGAGCCACCGACTGGTTCGGGCCCGGCGAGTACGAAAGCGAGCACCAGGCCGGCCTGTTCGAGGTGGCCAATATGCTGTGGCGCGGACCTGACGGCTGGCAGATCCTCAGCCAGGAGACCAGCACTGGCACCCACACCAGGACCGCCAACCTCACCCGCTTCCGTAGCCGGCCCCTACACCTCGCGCCGGGGAACGAGCCGGTCTACACGGCTGCCGTCTACCAAGGCATGGCTCGCGATCAGCGGGGCCGGCTACAGGAGGGCTACCGGGCGATCGTGCGCGGCGACCCCGCTACGGAGGAGCTGCAGATGCTGTGGGGGATGGTCGAGCTGATGGACCGTTGCCTGGTCCAGGACCTCGAAGCGCTCGGCGACGTACAGGACTTCGACCAGCTGGCGCGGCTCGCGGACTCCTTCGCCGCGCTCCACGCGCATCTGCGTGATCAGCTGGAGACGGCACTGGCGGGTGCGGCGGCGCTCGCCGCACCGGGCGCCGTTGAGCCGGGGCGGGTGGAGAGGGTGCGCACCCGGTATGAGCGGATGAGGAATCTGGTGCTGGAGTTCGCGGAGGCGCCGTGGATCGACGCGTTACGGACCGAGGTACGCGACCACCGGGAAGGCGGGCGGGCTCGGGAACGATGACCCGCTCGCGGATACGGCCGGGCCCGGTCCTGACTTGCCGATTGGACTTCCTCGTTCTGTGTGCGCAGGCGATCACCTGGAATCGATCTGGCGACTGAGCGCGTCGACCTCCGCGTAGCCGGGGATGCCGGCGGGCAGCGGCTCGCCTTCCCGGACCGCGACTGCCGTGGTGACCGCGGCGTTCAGGGCTGCGCGGAAGAGCAGGGAGCCGGTGCTGACCCGCCGCACTCCCAACTCCGCCAACCGGTCGAGGCCGAGGGCGGGCAGGTGCAGCACGTTGACCGGCACCGGCACGGCGGCGGTCACGGCGGCGATGTCCTCCTCCCTGGCCAGGCCCGGCACAAAGATCCCGTCGGCGCCCGCGTCCACGTACCGTCGCGCGCGGTCCAGCGTCGCGGGCACCGAGGCGTCGACCCCCAGCCAGTAGGTGTCCGCAGGTTGATCCCGGCGACCCCGAGGTCGGCCAACTCGGATACCAGGTCAGCTACATCCCGCGGGTCGGCGCTGAAGCCCGTCTCGATGTCGACGGTCACCGGACACGGCAACCGGACCAACCTCCGCGCCAGCGCGACGGTTTCGTCGCGGCCAATCCCGCAGCGTCGGGCAGGCCGTTGGCCGCGGCCACACCGAGGCTGGTTGTGCCGATAGCGGCGAACCCGGCAGCGGCCAGCGCCGCGGCCGACGCGAAGTCCCAGGCGTTGGGCAGCAGCAACGGCCGGTCCGCGTGGTGCAATGCGTGGAAAACGGTGTTCAACGGGTCCTCGCTTCGACCAGGCCGGCCGCGAGCGCGTGCTCACGGCCAGGGTATGCGTGGGGGCCGATTCCGAAAGGCACTTCTGTGAGGCCGACCTCAACGAGCGTGCCGTCCGGCGTTATTCGGCGGGTCAGGGGCACCGGCGGATCGGTTCGACCGGCCACCGCGTTCGCCACCAGGGCCTTGGTCGCGTCGCAGGCCTGAACGAGCAACCCGATCCGGTTGGCTGTGGCTTCGTCGGCGACACCGCCGCAGGCAGGTCGAGTGCTTCGGCGAGCACCTCGACCGGCCCGCCCCCGCGCTCAGCTGCCCGCAGCCGAAGACGGCGAGCACCGCCGCAAGTACGGCGAACAGCCGGGATCCCATTTTCGATATGCCGACGATATGGCACCGGCCCGTAGCATCAGACTATGCGTGTGATAGTCGTCGAAGACGAGCCCTACATGGCAGAGGCCATCCGTGATGGGCTGCGCCTGGAAGCGATTGCGGCCGACATCGCCGGTGACGGTGATACCGCTCTGGAGCTGCTGAGCATCAACGCTTACGACATCGCCGTCCTCGACCGGGACATCCCCGGACCTACCGGTGACGAGATCGCCAAACACATCGTCGCCTCCGGCGGCGGCATGCCGATCCTCATGCTGACCGCTGCCGACCGGCTCGACGACAAGGCCACCGGGTTCGAGCTCGGCGCCGACGACTACCTCACCAAGCCCTTCGAACTCCGAGAACTCGTGCTCAGGCTCAGAGCACTCGACCGCAGGCGCGCCCACAACAGGCCACCTGTGCGAGAGATCGCAGGCCTGCGTGTGGATCCGTTCCGCCGCGAGGTCTACCGCGAGGGCCGCTATATCCCGCTCACCAGGAAGCAGTTCGCTGTGCTCGAAGTCCTCGCCGCTGCCGAAGGCGGTGTCGTCAGCGCAGAAGAGTTGCTGGAGCGAGCGTGGGATGAGAACGCAGACCCGTTCACCAACGCCGTGCGCATCACGGTCTCGGCCCTGCGCAAACGCCTCGGCGAGCCCTGGCTGATCGCCACCGTGGCCGGGGTCGGATATCGCATCGACACAGGACCGGACCCCGATGACCGGGGAGCGGAGCGTGGATAGGCGTCGAGGGTTGAGCGTCCGCCTCAAGCTCACCCTCAGCTACGCCGGGTTCCTCGTGATCGCGGGCGCCTTGCTGCTCGCCGCCGTGTGGGTGTTCCTTCTGCGAGGAAGGTCGAGCAGCCTCAACGTCCCCGATCTGTCCGACTTCCTACGCGTCTTCGACCCAAGCAATTTTGGCCCAGTCGTCTTCGTCCCGGCGGGAATCCTAGTGCTGGCGTTCCTGCTGGTGTTCGGTCTCGTGGGCGGGTGGATTCTGGCCGGCCGGATGCTCACCTCGCTGATTCGCATCACCGACGCCACACGCAGGGTGGCGAACGGATCGCTCTCCCACCGGATCCGCCTACCGGGCCGCCGAGATGAGTTCCGCGAACTCGCCGACTCCTTCGACATCATGCTCGCGCAGCTCGAGGCCCACGTCGCCGAACAGCAGCGATTCGCGGCCAATGCCTCTCACGAACTGCGCACCCCGCTGGCGGTCACGCAGGCGCTTCTCGACGTGGCCCGCGACGATCCGAACCGCGACACCTGCGAGCTTGTCGAGCGCCTCCGCGTGGTCAACACCCGAGCAATCGACCTCACTGAAGCATTGCTCCTGCTCAGCCGCGCCAACCATCGGTCATTCACCAGGGAACACGTCGACCTGTCCCTCCTGGCGGAGGAAGCCACTGAAACGCTCCTCCCCTTGGCAGAAAAGAATGGCGTCACCATCGAAACCTCCGGCGACAAGAGCACCACCATCGGCTCAGAGGCGCTCCTGCTGCAGATGACCACGAACCTTCTGCACAACGCGATCGGCCACAACCTGCCTGAACAGGGCATCGTATGGGTGAATGCCGGCGTCCGCCCCAACACTGTTGTGCTCACTGTCGAGAACACCGGCGAAAAGCTCACCTCACAACTGGTCTCGACACTCACCGAGCCATTCCAGCGCGGCACCGAACGCCTACACGCCGGCCACGCAGGCGTCGGCCTCGGCCTGGCAATCGTCAAAAGCATCACCCAAGCACACGACGGAACCCTCACCCTCACCCCCCGCCCCGCCGGCGGGCTCCGCGTCACGGTGCAACTACCCGCCGCGTCAGCGCACACACAAACCGATGGCGATCAGGCCTGACGAACGTCCGGATCCCACAGGGGAAACCACTGCCTGCCCACGGCCGGAGCGATCTCGGGGTCTCGGCGGCCCAGCTGCGCCAGGTGCGGCTCAAACGAGTGGCCCAATGCTGTCATCGACAGGCTGCCTCAGCCTCGACGGGACATGTAGACGTCGAATGCCTTATAAAGCAGGCGATTCAGCGGCAGATCCCATTCGCCGAGATACTCCACGGCTTCGCCGCCGGTGCCGACTTTGAACTGGATCAGGCCCAGGTGCGGGGCGTTCTCGTCCACGGTGTCGGTGATGCCGCGCAGGTTGTAGACCGTACATCCGGCAGCCAGAGCGTCAGTGATCATCTTCCACTGCACGGCGTTCGACCCGCGTACCTCCCGTTTGGCCGTGGCGGAGGCGCCGTAGCTGTACCAGGCGTGCTCTCCGACCCGGACCCAGATGGTGGCGGCAACGAGGTCACCTTCGTGGTGGGCGAGGTAGAGCCGGATCCGATCCTTGTCCTCGGCCAGCAGCGCCTCGAACATGGCCGGGAAGTAGCTGAACGGCCGCGGGATGAAGTGATCACGTTTCGCGGTCTCGAGGTAGACCCGATAGAAGCCGGGTAGGTCCTCGACACTGCCCTGGGTCACGATGACGCCCGCTTTGCCGGCCTTCTTGATGTTGCGCCGCCAGAGCTGGTTCATCCCCCGAAGAAGTTGATCTTCGTTCTTGCCGGCCAACGGGACCTGGAAAACCCAGCGCGGCTGCCCGGCGGAGAATCCCTCTTCTTCTTTCGGCGGGCGCCAGCCCAGATGTCGCAGCTGGATGCGGGCCCGGGCGGCGGCGTCGTTGACAGTGTCCGGCGGCACATCGCTGAGCCTGGTGATCTCCGGGTCGGCGATCGCGGCCTTGATCGTCGCAGCACTCCAGGTACGGGTCACCGCCGTCGTCCCGATGCGTATGGCGAAGGCGCCCGAGCGCTTCAGGTGGTCCACCAACGGGCCGAGCCAGCCGGCCAGATCATCCGAGGCCCAGTCGATCACCGGCCCTTCGGGCAGGTACGCCAGCGACGTCTTGAACCCGGGCAGCCGCCGAAACAGCACCAAGCCCGCGCCGACCAGTTGATCGCGGTCGTCGAACCAGCCCAGCGACTCCGACCCCCACTCACTCTTCACCGACGCCCAGGCTGGGGTCTGCAGGAAACTCACCGCAGGGTGGGTCGCGTTGAACGCGGCGTGATCGCTCGCCGTGATGGTCCGTACCCGAAAAGCCACAGCCGCTCCTACCTGTCGTCCATTGGTCGATCTACCAGCACATCGTGGGGTCCGGACGCGAGCGCGGCGGCGACCTCGTCGAGGCGCGCCCCGCGGGAGGCCTTGACGAGCACCACATCGCCGGCAGTGAGCCGACCGCGCAGCCACTCGACGGCCGCGGCGTTGTCGGCCAGCGCCACCGCCCGCTCTCCGGCGCCGTCGGCGAGCGGCCGGGCGCCGACCGCGACCACCACGTCGGCCCGGAAGGCGGCGTACTCCCCGATGGCGCGGTGCTCGGCCTCGCTGTCGTCGCCGAGTTCGAGCATCTCGCCGAGGACGGCGATACGGCGCTTGCCCTCGATTGCCGCCAGCGCGTCCAGGGCGGCACGGGTCGAGTCGGGGTCCGCGTTGAAGGAGTCGTCGAGCAGCGTTGCACCGCCGACGAGGTCACGTAGCTCCAAGCGCCACTTCGACAGCGAGACCGTGGGCAGCGCCGCCGCGGCCACATCGAGGGAGACGCCGGCCGCCAGCCCCACCGCCGCGGCAGCCGCCGCGTTGAGCGCCTGGTGCGTGCCCACGAGCGGTAGCGCGACCGGAGCCCAGGCGGTGGCGGTCCGCAGTGTGAAGGACGGCCGGGCGAGCCGGTCCAGCACCACGTCGAGTACGCGAACGTCGGCGTGTTCCGCCCGGCCGAAGGTCAGCACCGGGCGGTCGGTGAGCGAGCGCATTGCGGCCACCCGGGGATCATCGGCGCCCAGGACCGCGGTGCCGCCGGGCGCCAGACCCTGCACCAGCTCACCCTTGGCCCGGGCGATCGCCTCGCGCGACCCGAGATAACTGAGGTGGGCCTGGCCGACGTTGAGGACGACACCGACGTCGGGCGCGACCAGGCCGGTGAGTTTGGCGATGTCGCCGATGCGGCGGACTCCCATCTCAAGGACGAGGAACCGGGTGGCCGCGTTGGAACGCAGCATGGTGAGCGGCACGCCGAGCTCGTTGTTGAGCGAGCCGATCGTGGCGACCGTCGGCGCGGCGCTCGACAGCACGGCCGCCAGCAGGTCCTTGGTGCTGGTCTTGCCGCGGGATCCGGTCACCCCGACGACGGTCAGCCCGTCGCGCAGCCGTGCCACGACGTGGGCGGCGAGCGCCTGCAACGCGGCCTTGGCGTCCTCGACGACGACGGTCGGCAGCGCCGTGGGCCGGGAGCCGAGCACGGCCACCGCGCCGGCCCGGCCGGCCTGAACGGCGTAGTCGTGGCCGTCGGCGTGTTCGCCGGCGAAGGCGACGAAGAGGCCGCCCGGCTCGGCCTGCCGGCTGTCGAGCACGGCTGGCGCGGTCACTGTCACGGCGCCGTCGCCCTCGACCGTCCCGCCGACAACTGCGGCGATCTCGCCGAGGCTGAGCGGGATCACGACCAGACCGCACAAGGATCGGCGAAGCGCTTCAACAACCGGCCGCTCGCCATGACGGCGAGCGGGGGCGGGCCGGCGAGGTAGGGGATGGCAGAGGATGACTCGCTGGAACTCATGCCGTCCAGTCAAGAGAGCGTGGCGTTGCCGGCGCATATGCATTTTTTGATACGCCGACGATATGTTGCCGGCCAACACCCCGCGAGAGCATGGATGGAGCTCTGAGGGCGACACGGCAATGTGTTGCGCATTCACCCCGCCGGCATCCTCTGCGGGTGGGGACTCGTTCTTGAAGATCAAGACGAGCATCGTCCTGCGCTTGTGGCGGTCGGCAACATATTGTCGGCGTATCAAAAAATGCATACGCGCCGACAACACCACGCTCTCTTGACTGGACGGCATGAGTTCCAGTGGACCAACACGAGCGGCGGTGTGCTGTACCCGAGCGTCGGCGTCGCCCTCAGGGGCCGTCTCGACAACGGGAATCACGGTCTATGGATGCGAGCGGGATGAGGCCCTTCTACTCCGAGAAATGGCGCCTCGCTTTGGCGTGGTGCCAACCATCACGAAGGAAGCGGTATCTGAAGCCAATATCGACCTGGCAGTCGGGAATCGATGCATCAGCGTCGGCCACAAGACGCAAGTCACCCGTGCCACGCTCGTCGCACTGAGCCGCGCCGGTGTGGAGTATCTCTCCACACGAAGCGTCGGATGCAACCACATCGACGTGAGCTGCGCGGAGAGCGTCGGTATCTCCGTCGGAAACGTGGCCTATTCTCCCGACAGCGTTGCCGACTACACGCTGATGCTGATGCTGATGGCTGTGCGCCACGCGAAGGCCACCATCCGTCGCGCCGATGCCCATGACTACCGACTGAGTGAGATACGCGGCAAAGAGCTGCGCGACCTGACTGTCGGAGTGGTCGGCACGGGGCGTATCGGCACAGCAGTCATCGACCGGCTGCGAGGCTTCGGCTGCCGCGTGCTGACCTACGACAATCGCCCCAAGACCTCCGCCGATTGCGCACCGATCGACGAGCTGCTTCGGCACAGCGACATTGTCACGCTCCACACCCCGCTCACCGCAGAAACCCGCCATCTTGTCGATCGCCGACGCATCGAGCAGATGAAACATGGCGCGTTCATCGTCAACACCGGACGCGGGCCACTCATTGACACCGAAGCCCTTCTTCCGGCATTGGAGAGCGGCAGATTGGGCGGCGCGGCGTTGGACGTCCTCGACGGCGAGGAAGGAATCTTCTACACCGACTGCCGAAACAAACTCATCGAGAACCGCTCGCTGTTGCGACTACAAGAGTTGCCGAATGTGCTCATCAGCCCGCACACGGCCTATTACACCGACCACGCGCTGAGTGACACCATCAGGAACAGCATCCTCAACTGCCTCGACTTTGAAAGCGGGAACACGTGCACAGGTTGAAGATCGGCATCATCTTCGGGGGCTCTTCCGAAGAACACCCCGTCTCCGTCAAGTCCGCCCAAGAGGTCGCAAAGAACCTCGACACCGGTAAATACGAACCGTATTGGATCGGCATTACGCAGTCCGGTGCCTGGAAGCTCTGTGGCTCCCCTGGCGCAGACTGGGAGAACGGCGGCGCTCGTCCGGTCGTGCTGTCACCCGACCGAAGCGTCCACGGACTGCTCGTCCTGGAACAGGGACGATTCGAAGTGATCCGTCTGGACCTCGTATTGCCCGTTCTGCACGGCACACTCGGCGAAGACGGTGCGGTCCAGGGCCTGTTGGAGCTCTCTGGCGTCCCCTATGTCGGCTGCGATGTCCAGAGCTCTGCCATATGCATGGACAAATCCCTGACCTACACCGTCGCCAAGAGCGCGGGAATCGCCACGCCAAATTTCTGGGTGGTCGCGGGGAACGAGAAGGTCGACGCCGGCCGGCTTCCTTATCCTGTCTTCGTGAAGCCGGCCCGTTCGGGCTCATCTTTCGGCGTCAGCAAAGTTGCCGGAGAAGAGGATTTGCCGAGTGCACTGGACGCCGCACGACAGTACGACGTGAAGGTCCTGATCGAAGAGGCCGTGGCCGGGAGCGAGGTCGGCTGCGCGATCCTGGGGGAACCATTCGCCCCGATCGCGGGCGAGGTGGACCGCGTAGCCCTCGCACACGGATTTTTCAGGATCCACCAGGAGGACTCGCCCGAGACTGGTTCGGAGAACTCGACGTTCATCGTTCCCGCCGACATCTCCGAAGAATCGCGTCGGCTCGTCCAAGAGAGCGCCAAGACCATCTACCGCACACTGGGCTGCCAGGGGCTTGCCCGCGTGGACATGTTCCTCAAGGAGGACGGTCAGGTGGTACTCAACGAAGTCAACACCTTGCCCGGCATGACCTCCTACAGCCGCTATCCCCGGATGATGGCCGCCGCAGGACTGCCGCTTTCCGAAGTGATCGACCGGCTCGTGTCAATGACACTGCACCGGAAAAATCGGTGAACGACGACTTCGTGTATCTGGACGAGCTGGTGCCCGGCATCCGTTGGGATGCCAAATACGCCACCCGGGACAACTTCACCGGAAAGCCGGTAGCCGGATACCTGGCAAATCGGATAGTCGGCACCAGAGCTTTGTGCACAGCCCTGGGGCGAGCGCAAGAAGAAGCCGCGTCCCTCGGCTTCGGCTTGCTTGTTTGGGACGGATACCGTCCGCAACGCGCCGTCGACTGCTTCCTGCGCTGGTCAGAACAGCCGGAGGATGGTCGGACAAAGCAGCGCCACTACCCAAATATCGACAGATCCGAGCTTTTCGACAAGGGATACGTAGCTGTCAAGTCGGGCCACAGTCGCGGCAGTACCGTCGACTTGACGCTCTACAGCCTTGCCACCGGAGAAAATGCCCGCATGGGCGGCGGCCACGACCTCATGGACCCGATCTCACATCATGGAGCAAGAGGAATAAAGCCCATCGAAGCAGGAAATCGCGAGCACCTTTGCTCCATCATGGAGAACTGCGGATTTGCTCGCTACGCCTGCGAGTGGTGGCACTACACGCTGAAAAGCGAGCCTTATCCAGATGTCTATTTCGATTTTCCCGTCACATGATGGAACCCTCCCTTACATCTCACAGTGGGGAAGCCTGGACCGGAACGACGAGGTCGTCATGCAGCGTGCCGCCCCATCAGGTCTCGACGTCTTCCTGAGGTGCACCGATTCATCGCAACTGCACGACTGGGCCTCCGATGGATACCACTCGTGCGAGGAGTACCTGTTCTGGTCCCGCAAAGTCTGCGGCTTGGCATGCCTGCAGTCTCTGCTCCATGGCTGGACGGACATCCGACTGCCGATGCGTGAACTCCTCGCGCTGGCCCTCGACTGGGGCTGCTACGTGGTGGAACCCCGGGGCAAGGTCCAGGGACTGATCTACAGGCCATTCATGGCCTGGGCCAGCTCACAATTCGGATTCAAATGCCAACTGGTCGAGAACGCGCCGATTCAAGCATCCGCCCGAGCGGTGCGCCCCGGGCGAGTCCTGATCGCTTCAGTGTCTCCCGAGATTCGCGACCCAAGAACCTGTGAACCGCGACGGGGAGGGCATCTTGTGCTGATTCATGCGGCCCATGGCGGGATGGTGCGTTTCCATAATCCGTCGGGCTACTCCCACAATGCAGACTCCGCATCGCTGCCCATGCGCGTATTCGAGCGGTTCCATGCAAGACGCGGAATCCTGGTCAGCGCGACATCATGAGACCAGGCGAACCGGCACCGCGCATCGTTGTCACCGCGCAGGTTGCACGAGCGAGCAACCCGGGTGGCACGACGGCGATATGAGTGGGTGACCGGCTGGGTGGGCTGTGGTGCGACGAGGACTTCGTCGGCTGGTACCCGCGGGACGGGCATCCGGGTCTTTCGCCTGCTCGGCCCGTCTCAAGGAGGCCGGACTGGTGCGCGCGCACCACGCAGCGCCGGACGCCGACGGTTAGGTGACCGTGGACCTGGACGGGGTGATCGTCATCGCGCACTCCGGCATCCAGGACGCTGCCGCGACCTGGAAGAAGAGCTGTCGCCACCACCCGCTGACGGCTTCGTCGACCATGGCCGCGGCGGGGCCGGGGAACCGGTCGTGGGCCTGCTGCGGCCCGGGAACACCGGCTCCAACACTGCCGCCGACCACATCGAGGGCCGCGAAACCGGCCCGCTCGTTGCTCTCCCGCCCCCCGGCTGACCAGCAGCGTCCTGTCCCAACGAGCAGCACACCCCGGAGCCGTGACTCGGGTGCGCTCTGAACGAGCATGAGGGTCCGTCGACAAGTTGACGGGCCCTCATGCAAGATCGAGGTCAGTCGTCCTTGCGTGCTCTGTGGATCCGGAAATCGCAACGGCTCGCGCCCTGCATCAGCGTCTGGGTGCGCTCGAACACGATGTCCTCGCCGATGTGTGGCAACATCTGGTAGTCGAGTGAACAGGCCAGATGGAACCCGATATCGGCAAGCCCGAGTTCGCCATAGAACTTCGCGAGCGAACACTCCGTGACGTCATAGTTCAGCACGTCCTCGTTGGCTTCGTGTATCTCGACGGTCTCCTCGCCCGATTCGGAAAGCTGATTGACGAGCCGACGCAGACTCACCAGAGGCGGGCCATCGGAGAGCGAGCGGATCGCGGTGCCTGCCTGCTGGGCGTAGGGCTCCAGTCCCTTGCGCATGAGCTCGTCCGCGGGCTTTCGGCCAAGCTCCTCACGCATGACCTGGAGTAGCGGAGCGAGTACCAGCGCTTGCACCCTGAGCTGGTCACCGAACGAGATGTGTGAGAGATCATTGGACATTTGGCCTCACCGTTCCTGTCGCAAGCCGTCGGCATTCGCCGTCCGGAGCACGATCTTTCCCTGCTGCATGCCCGAGCTCATCCGTGCGTAGGCCCGCTCGAAGTCGGTGAGCTCGAAGACCGAATCCACGCATGGGCGCAACCGCCCGGACTGGATGGCCAACTCGACGAACCAACGCCCACGTTCGCGCATTCGCGGCTCGGCGAGATAGTCGATCAGCGAGTAGAGCTCGATGCGCACCGCATTGCGAACCAGCGGCACAATTGGCCCAGCGAAGCTGGGCTCGCCGTTCATCGCACCGTAGATGAAGATCCGCCCACCTTGGGCGACGGCGTCGGCGTATTCTCCGAGGAAAGGTCCGGCGACGGCGTCCAGCACGACGTTCACCCCGCGGCCACCGGTGGCCGCCCGAATCTGTCCTGCCACATCGCCGTCATCGGTAATGACGACGTGGTCGGCACCCGTCTCACGCAACAGCGGAACCTTCACCCCGGTACGAGTGCCCGCGATGACCGTCGTGCCTGACAGTTTCGCCATCTGGATCGCGCCCAGCCCGGCGCTGCTGGAAGCGGCGCTGATGAAGACGGCGTCCTCTGGGCCGATCCTGGCTACTTCGTGTAGCGGGTAGTAGGCGGTGAGACAGGCCATCATCGTTGCAGCGGCCTCGCACTCGTCCAGCCCGTCCGGCCAGCCGATCAGGTAATGCTCCGGGGTAATCGCGAACTCTCCGGCGACCCCGTAGTTCGGGTCGCCCAACGGGAGTGCGGTGACCCGGTCGCCGACCGCGAATCGGGTCACGCCGCTGCCGATGGCGTCCACCACACCGCAGGCCTCGTAGCCGATGCGAGACGGCAACTTCGTAGGGGTGTAGTGCACACCCGCCAGATACAGCAGATCCGCCTGGTTGAGCCCGATTCCGTGCACCCGGTAGCGGACCTCACCGGGTCCGGGAAGCCGAGACTCGACATCCCGCAGCACGAACCGCGGACTCCCTCCGACCTTGTCGACCAACAGAACATTCGGCATGGTCGCCTCCTTACTTGTGTCTCAATCCCCGGTTGCGTAGGGACGTTGGTTATGCGGATCCCGGCTCGCGCTTCCTGGATGATCCGTTCGAACGCGACGGGCGGTTTCCCGCTGGCCGCGCTGTGGCGACGCTTCGTGTTGTAGGAGTCCGCGACCCATGTGGCGTCCTGAGCCTCGCCTCTGCGTGGGTGGCTACCGCTGCCCGTCGACCTGACCGTGATCGCCATCTGCAGGGCGGCGCCGGCCAGCGCGGCATCGTGCCGCTCACCCATCGCATAGCCCAGAGCCTGGCGGGGAGGGCGTCGTGAGGGCGGGAAACAGCGTGCCCTCGCCGGTGGCGATCTCCGTCATGTCGTCTCACCACAGCACGTCGGGTGCGATGGCATCGAATATGCGCCGTACCAGGTCAGGGGCGGTCTCCCGCTTTCCGGGGCGAGTCCCTTGGCGACCTGCGTGATCGACCTACCAGTCTCGGTCACGATCCGCACAGCTACCGCACGGAACTCCACGTCGAACTTACGTCTCTCGGGCGCCATGACTCCCAACTGCCAGTCTCTACGCGAGGTGAGGTTAGGTGCGCCCGAGCATGTACCGAAACCCTGACAGCGGCTATGTGCAGATCGCCTATCGAGGGACGGAGCATCGGGCGATCTGCCCAACGCGTCTCAGCCACAGCGACTGCTGCCCCCGCTCGGCCGCCGTCCCCGGCGGCTTCGCCTCGTCGACTTCGCCATCGACACCACGGCCGCCATCGTGACCTGCCCCTCACATCGTCCGGTGCATAACCGGGGGCTGCCCGGCCGTCAGGCCGGACAGCCCGGCCGAGGCCGACGTCGGCGAGCGGGACTGCCTGACCAGCAGCGAACGCGAGGAACTGGCCCAACCGCGGCGGGAGAACCGCAGGCTTCGGGAGGACGTGGAGATCCTCAAGCGGGCCACGGCTTTCGACTACGAGGCCATCCTCGCGGCCCGACCACCACACCGACGGTGTCCGTCAAAGCGGAACAAGCTCAACGGGCACCAGGCCGGTGCAGCGTGACGACAACCCGGTCGTCACGTTCCTCGACCACGAGGGTTTCGTAGGGCCCGCTCATGCCATCCGTTCCACGAGCATCGCGACGCCCTGGCCCACGCCGACACACAAGGTGGCCAGTCCCCGGCGGGCGTCCGCGCGCTCCAGGCGTCCCAGCAGCGTGAGCAGGATGCGTGCGCCGGAACACCCCAGCGGATGGCCGAGCGCGATCGCGCCGCCGTCGGCGTTGACCCGGTCCTCGTCGAGCTTGAGGCGGCGGATGACCGCCAGAGCCTGCGCGGCGAAGGCCTCGTTGAGCTCCACCGCGTCGAGGCCACCACTCTGCCACCCGGCACGGGCGAGCGCCTTCTGTGTGGCGGGTACCGGACCGAGTCCCATGACGTTGGGCTGCACTCCCGCCGAGGACGAGGTGACGACACGGGCCCGGGGCGTCAGCCCGTACCGTTCGACGGCTGCCGCGCTCGCGACGACCAGTGCGGCTGCCCCGTCCGACAGCGAGGAGGAGTTGCCCGCGGTGACGATGCCGTTCTCACGAAAGACCGGGCGCAGTGACGCCAGCTTCTCCAAGGAGGTGGACGGGCGAGGACTCTCGTCGCGCGTCATCTCGCCGGTCCTCATCGGGACGGCGACGATCTCGCGCTCGAAGTGGCCGGCCTCCTGGGCGGCGACGGCCCTTTGGTGGCTGCGCAGGGCGAACGCGTCGGCCTCGGCCCGGGTGATGCCGTCGAGAGCAGCGACCTCTTCGGCGGTCTCGCCCATCGACAGAGTCACCTTCACCGCCTCCGGCCCGGCACCAGGGGCAACGGACGCGTCTGCGGCGCTGAATCGCGGATTGGTGAAGCGCCAGCCGAGCGCCGTGTCATGTACTTGGCCAGGCTTGGCCCAGGGGGTGCCGGGCTTGGCCATGACCCACGGGGCGCGGGTCATCGACTCGACCCCGCCGGCCACCACCAGGTCCGCCTCCCCCGCTCGGACGGCGTGGGCCGCGGAGGCGACAGCGGTCAGCCCGGAGGCGCACAGCCGGTTCACGGTGTAGCCGGGCACAGTGTGCGGCAACCCGGCCAGCAGGACGGCCATCCGGGCCACGTCCCGGTTGTCCTCACCTGCCTGGTTGGCTGCACCGAGGATCACTTCGTCCACGGCTTCCCCAGGAACCCCGGCCCGCGTCACGGCTTCGCTCACCACCAGTGCGGCAAGGTCGTCCGGGCGTACGGACGCCAGTGCGCCGCCGTAGCGGCCCTGTGGGGTGCGGGCTCCGTCGATCAGGTAGACCTCGTCAGACATTGCCGGTCCCCTCCCCCTTGATGTGCCGGCGCGACTGCAGGACCGAGAAACGGGCGGACAGCGGATTCGGCCTGCTCCAGGAGACCGAGGTGGTCCGCGAAGTAATCCGGCTTGGCGTGGGTCTGTTCAGTCATATGCGTCACTTCCCGGGTGTCCAACCGAACGTTCGGTTCACCATGGGCATGAAAATGGGTCACAGGTCGGCCAGCAGTGTCGCGGGACGCTCCACACAGTCGGCGACGTAGCGCAGGAATCCTCCGGCGACGCCTCCGTCACAGACACGGTGGTCGAAGGCGAAGGAGAGCTGCATGATCTTGCGGACGGCGAGCGTGCCGTCGACCACCCAGGGCCTGTCGATGATGCGACCGACCCCGAGGATCGCGGCCTCGGGGTGGTTGATGATCGGTGTGGATCCGTCGACCCCGAACACACCGTAGTTGTTGAGGGTGAAGGTGCCCCCGGTCAAGGTGTCAGGAGGCAGGCTGCCTGAGCGAGCGAGCCCGGTCAGGCGGGCGAGTTCCGCGGCGAGTTCCGCCGTCGTCATGCGGTGCGCGTTGCGGACGACCGGGACGACGAGCCCGCGTTCCGTCTGAGCGGCGAAACCCAGGTGGACGTCGGAGAAGCGTACGATCTCGCCGTGCTGAAGATCCACGGTGGAATTCAGCTCGGGGAACCGCTGGAGGCCGGCGACGCAGATACGGGCCAGTAGCGGCAGTAGTCCGATGCGTCGATCCGGTCGAGCCGGTCGAGCCGCCTGGAGCACGTCCTTGGCGTGCAGCAACTCGGTGGCGTCGACGTCGACCCACGTGGTGGCCTCGGGAATCTCGCTCCGGCTGCGGGACAGCTTCTCGGCCACCGCCTTGCGCAGTCCTCGCAACGGGATGCGCTCTTCGACGCCTCGCCTCTGTGGCGCGGCCGGGGCGGCGGGTGCGGGCGACTGGGCGGCTTCGGCAATGGCCTGTTCGACATCGCGCCGCAGGATGATGCGGCTGGGGCCGCTCGGGACGATCCGGCCCAGGTCGATGTCGTGTTCCCGGGCCAGCCTGCGAACCAGCGGGGAGATCGCCAAGAGGGCCTTGGCGGTGCCGGTCGCGGCTTGCCCGCTCGCGGTCCGATCCGCCGCGGCGTCGCTCGCGCCCACGGAGCCCTGGCCCACGGAGCCCTGAGGGGTGCCGGCCGCGCGATGTCTGCGCTGTCGACGCCTCGTCGGCATGTGACCGGTCCCGTATCCGATCAGGACGTTGCCGGATCCTGCTTGCTCTTCCTCCCGGTAGCGTTCCGCTGAGGTGTCCTCACGCGGGGCGGTGTCGGGCCGGGCGGCACCGACCGAGATGAGTGGCGCGCCGACCGTGAGGGCCGTGCCGGTCTCGGCATGGAGTCTCACCACGGTGCCGGCGTAGGGAACGGGCACTTCCACGGCGGCTTTGGCGGTCTCGACCTCCACCACGATCTGGTCGATCTCGACGGTGTCTCCGACCGCGACCTTCCATTCGATGATCTCGGCGTCGATCAGTCCCTCACCGAGGTCGGGCAGGTGGAAGAGCTGCTCTTCCAGTGTGCCGGCCGTCATGCCGCCTCCATCGCCAGGTGCTGGGTGTCGGGCTGGTCGTCGTACTGCAAGCGCTCCACGGCGTCGAGAACACGGTCCACGCCGGGCAGGTGGGCGTGCTCGAGCCTCGGCGGCGGGTAGGGGATGTCGAAACCCGCCACGCGCAGGACCGGCGCGGCCAGGGAATGGAAGCATCGTTCCTGCACCCGGGCGGCTATCTCGGCGCCGACGCCCGCGAAGCCCTGGGCTTCCTGGATGACCACACAGCGACCGGTCCGCCGGACCGACGCGACGACTGTTCCGTCGTCGAAGGGGACGATCGTCCGCAGGTCGACGACCTCCAGGTCCATACCGTCCTCGGCAGCGGCGGCCGCGGCCTGGAGGGCGACGGGGACGGTAGGGCCGTAGGCCACGAGTGTGGCGTCCCTTCCAGGGCGCCGGACCACTGCGCGCCCGAACGGAGCCGCCGCCCGCTGTCCGAGGTCTGCATCGCCCGTGGACCAGTAGAGCTTCTTCGGCTCCAGGAAGACCACCGGATCAGGGTCCGCGATGGCATCGCGCAGGAGCCAGTAGGCGTCCTCCGGGGTTGCGGGCGTGACGACCTTCAAGCCGGGCGTATGAGCGTAGTACGCCTCACTGGAGTCGCAGTGGTGCTCGACTCCGCCGATGCCACCGGCGTACGGGATGCGGATGACCATGGGCAGGGCCACCCGGCCCCTGGTGCGGTTGCGGAGTTTGGCGACGTGCGAGGTGATCTGCTCGAACGCCGGGTAGGCGAAGGCGTCGAACTGCATCTCCACCACGGGCCGGAAACCACCCATCGCCATGCCGACGGCGAGACCGATGATGCCCGACTCGGCGAGCGGGGTATCGAAGCACCGCTGTTCGCCGAAGTCCCGGGTCAGCCCGTCCGTAATGCGGAAGACACCGCCGAGCGGGCCGACGTCCTCGCCGAAGACCAGCACGCGCTCGTCGTCGCTCAGCGCGTCACGCAGGGCCGTGTTCAGGGCCTGCGCCATCGTGACGTTGGTCATCTCAGTTCTCCTGGGCGTTCAGCTCGTGCACCAACTGCTCACGCTGTTCGAGAAGTTGGGTGGTGGGCTCGGCATAGACGTGATCGAAGATCTCGAGGAGATCCGGTGCGGAGTCGGCGTTCATACGCGTACGCAGGTCCGCGGCGACGTCCTCGGCCTCCGCCCGGGTGGACTCGATGTCCTTCTCGCTGAGGATCCCCCGACTGCTCAGATAGATCTCCAGCCGCTTCAGGGGGTCGGCGGTGCTCCACTGCTCCACTTCCCCGGCCTCCCGATAGCGGGACGCGTCGTCGGCGTTGGTGTGGGCGTCGATGCGATAGGTGTGGGCCTCGACCAGGAAGGGCCCCTTCCCGCTGCGGGCATGTTCGGCAGCTGCGGTCAGGACGGACAGCACGGCCACCAGGTCGTTGCCGTCCACCTGCTCCGAACGTACGCCGTAGCCCACGCCCTTGTACGCCAGAGCGGGTGCCGCGCTCTGCTTCGCGAGGGGCACGGAGATCGCGTATTTGTTGTTCTGGACGAAGAACACCACGGGAGCGGTGAACACGGCGGCGAAGTTCAGTGCCTCATGGAAATCCCCTTCGCTTGTCCCCCCATCACCGATGAAGGCCATCGCGATGCCATCCTCACCCTTGCGGCGCATGGCATGAGCCATGCCGGTGGCGTGCAGGACCTGTGTGGCCAGCGGCGTGCACTGCGGTGCCACCCGGGTCGCCATCGGGTCGTAGCCGCAGTGCCAGTCACCCTTCAGGAGGGTCAGCACCTCGACCGGATCCACCCCGCGCGACATGAGAGCCACGGAGTCGCGGTAGGTGGGGAACAGCCAGTCGTGCTCCCGCAGCACGAGAGCGCCCGCGATCTGGCATGCCTCCTGGCCGCGGCTGGACGGATAGACGGCCAGCCGCCCCTGCTTGGTCAGCGCAGTCGCCTGGGTGTCGAGCCGCCGCCCCACCACCATCCGGCGGTACGCCTCACGCAGCAGTTCGGCCGAAGGCTCGGCGTATCCCGCCGGGGCCTTCGCAGCCGCCCCGGCCTCGTTGACGAACCGTATGGGTGCGAGTGAGGGCAGGAGGCTCTGCACCGTGTGGCGGAGGGTCTTCGCGGTCATGCAGACGCTCGCTTTCTCAGAACACTTGACGCGAGGATCCTCCGCTGCCGACTCAGATGTGTTCAATAGCCCGCTGAAATCGGCGACACCCTGCCGGATGAATTCGGCCGGCGCAGCAAAGTGTCATTTCATTTGTCGCCGGGAGCTTGTTTCTCCGGACGTTCTGCCGCCCCGTTCGACGAGGCGTGGCCGCGGCAGGCGTCGGGTTCCGATCAGGCCAGCAGAACGGCGCGGCATGCGAGATGCAGGGCAAGACGCTCGTCCCTGTCCAGCAGATCGACGGCCAGGAGAGCCTTGACCCGGGCCACCCGGGTGGCCACGGTGTTGCGGTGTACCCCCAGAACAGCAGCGGTCTCGTTGAGGGAGGATTCGCAGTCCAGGTACGTCCCGAGGGTACGGACGAGGTCACCGGGTTGGTCCTGGAGGGGCGCCAGCAGCGCGCGAGCCGCCGGCACGAAGGTTTCGGTGCGCCCCCAGCCCAGGAGCAGTTGAGCCGTACCCAGACTGTCGACGTGAAGGAACCGCCCGCTCTCCGGGCGTCCGGCGGCCAGCCTCGACGCATCGCCTGCCTCGGCCAGTGTCCGCGCGATGCCGGGCGCACCCGCTTGGGGCCGGCCCACGCCCATGTGCACATCCATGCGCCGACGCAGCCGCAGGTGGGCGCGGCGGATGGCGCTGGACAACTGCCTGACGCGGTCAGCGGTGGGTTCCGTGGGCGGGGTCACCCAGCCCGACCAGCCGTCACCGTATTCGACGAGGACGCACTCCACACCCTCCCCGTGCAGAGCCGCGGTCACTTCCGCCGTCCGGCCGAGCACGTCGACATCCGGCGGCACCTCGATGCGCAGTCCTATGTGCCAGCCGTCGAGCCGCCAGCCCAGGTCGGCAGCACGACGGCGGGTGTCGACAGGCGGCTCGGTGGTCAGGCTCAGCAATTCGCCGAGCAGCGAACCACGGTGGCGCGCGTCCCTCTCCACCACGAGCCGGTGGGCGAGAAACCAGCGCTGCAGGGCGAGCGCGGCGATGGCGAGTGCGTTCGAGACGGCCGCGGCCCGCCATGCGGCCTGACCGGGGACGCGTGCGGCGATCCAGTACTCGGCTCGTCGCCCTGTCACGTCGGGCGCCGGCGCGAGCAGCAGTTCACCGTCGGGGAGGGGATGGTTCTGCTGGGCGCAGGTCGGGTGGGGCCGGACGGTGGCCCCGATGTCGCCTGCCACCCGGACCCCGTCACCGTCGAGCACCGCGACGGGGAGATCCGACAACGCCTGGAGCCGCTCGGCGAGCGTCTCCGGATCGAGCAGTTTCGGGACCATCGCCCGGGCGACGCGACTGACCAGCGCCGCTGCCTCAAGGTCCGGCGCGGCGAAGAGCATGCGGGCGTCGACGACCAGTTCCAGCACCTCGTCCGTGGTTCCCAGCACGACTACGTCCAGGCGGTCGGCGAGGCGCGTGGTGGCATGGCTCAATGCTGTCTGCGCGGGCAGGAGCACGCCGGTGGCCGACTGATCGGCAAGCCGCCGCAGGAGTGCGTCGAGGCGCCAGTCGACTGGTTCCGGAAGTGAGGTCAGGGCCAGCAAGGCGCCGGGGAAGACCTCGGGGGCACTTTCCACATCGCCGGCAGCGGCGACGCCGGTGACCGGCAGACTCAGATTGCGACCGGCCAGCACGGTCACCGATGTGCGCCATCGCGGGTGGGCGAGCAGCCCGTGGAGCTGCTGGGCTGTGTCCGCACCCATCACCTGGCTCCCTGCTCGAGGACTGGGGCGAACGGGAAACCGAATGCCCGTGGACCGACGTGTTCGAGCAGCCCGTTGTGCGTCCAGAAGGGCGCCGAGGCCAGCTGCAGCACGGCGACCTCCGATGAGCCGCGCACCCGCTCGCAGGGGATCGGCTCGCGCGTCCGGGCGTCGACCAGGCAGATGATGTCCGGCGTGGTCGCCACGGCGGCACCGTCCCGGAGAACCACGAGGTACTCGTTCTCCATCTCGACCCGGACGATGGAACCGCTGGTCGCGTCGGCCAGGGAAACGCTGCCCCGGACGAAGGACCTTACGTCACCCGTCCGCTGTACCTCCAGCACCCGCCCCTGGCCGAGCAGCCTCGCCCCGAGCGAAGCAGCAAGCGTTCGGACGTCGCCGGCCCCCGCGGACGCGAGGTGAGCGCGGCCCAGAGTCAGCGCCCGCTCAACCGTTCCCTGGATGGCAACCTTGGCCAGCTGTCCCGCCGGCAGCGGATTCAGTGCCACCACTGCCCACCCACCCGAGGCCGGGATCAGGGCGCGTACCAGTCGCTCGACGGACTCTGCGTCGCCCACGTCCAGGATCACCAGCCGGCCTGTCGAATCGGTGAGCGCGATCGGGCCGATATCTTGCCCCAGCACGGACAGGGACGTCAGGTCGAGTCGGGGCAGGGCACGTCCGCACAAGTCCGCGTCGACGACGGGGAGTTGCAGGTCGGTGGCCGCGACCAACGCCATGACCCCGTTGATGCCCGCCGCCTCGGCCGGCATGACCGCCTGCGGTTGCGTGCCCGACCAGCGGGCCACGCCCTGGACCGCCGTGACGAACTCCAGGCCGCTGGGCAGCCTCTCCTGAAGGACGTCAGGCACACCTACGCACGCGACGGGCACAACCCAGGTGTCCGAGGCGAGATCGGCAGGACTCACGGCGGGCAGCCCCGCAGTCCGCAACCCCCGCCGCAAAATCATCCCGCATGCCCGCGTGTCACCGGCTCCGCCCGCACCGAGCAGGGCGAAACCGCGCTCCAGAGCTCCCACGTCGGCCGGAGAGATCGTCCTCACGACTTCAGTGTGACACGCGTCTCTGCACGGCACCCCAGCTCAGGCCGTCCGTCTTGGGCACCTGGAACCTGTATTCCGCGGGGCTCGGCGTGGCGTTCCCTCCGGTGGCCAGCATCATGATCGCGGAGTACTTCGTCATCCGGCGCTGGCGAGCGGATCTACCCCCGCCAGCTTGGTGATCTGGCTTGTCGCCTCCCTCGCGGGCAAGCTGAATCTGGTGCGCGGGATCGGAATGGTCAACACGCAGTCCATCACCGCATCGCCGACCAAGCACGCAGAGAGTGTCTGACCGTTCCTTGGCAGTGAGCGGGAGTGAGTCCATCTCTCTGGCGCGCCCCGAACGGTGTTGGGCGTACTGGTCGTCCGCTTTCGCAGCCGGGCGGTGACACGGATCCTGTCCGTGGTCCGGTCCGGAAGGGCGGAGTCCCTCACGACCTGGCCAGTGGATATGGTCAGAGGCGACGGGGAGGCCCTGAACCATCTCTCTGGTGGAGCAGGGGCCCCGCACGCTGGCACCACACCCGGCGTCCCAGATCACACGACAACGCTATCCCGGCCCGCCCAGGGCACCGCAAGCCCAGAAGCCGACCATCACACGACCGTGTAAAGCCTGCCTCGCACACACTTCCTAGTGTGCAGTTACCCACCCCTTCCACTCAAGGAGTACCGTCGTGCGCATTGGCATCGACGTCGGCGGAACCAACACCGACGCCGTCCTGATGAGCGGCACCCGCGTCCTGGCCACGGTCAAGACACGCACCACGGAGGGCGTCACCTCCGGGATCGTCTCCGCTCTCGACGAGCTGCGGCGCCGGTACGGCTTCGAACCCGCGAAGGTGCGGGCCGTCATGATCGGCACCACCCACTTCCTCAACGCCCTGGTGGAAGCTCGGCGCCTGGCGCCCACCGCGGCCCTGCGCCTGGGGCTCCCGGCGACCAGCTCCCTGCCGCCCATGACCGACTGGCCGGAACAGCTGGTCGAGGCGATCAGAGGCCGTCACTACCTCTGCCACGGCGGCCACGAGTTCGATGGCCGGCACATCGCCGAGCTGGACGAGGACGAAATCCGGCAGGCCGCGGCCGACATGGCCGGGCACGGTGTGCGGAGCGTGGCAATCAGCTCCGTCTTCTCACCGATCAACGCCGAGTTCGAAGAGCGTGCGGCTGACGTCGTCCGCTCGGAGATCCCAGGGGTCGCTGTGTCCCTGTCGCACGAAATCGGCCGTATCGGCCTGCTCGAGCGGGAGAACGCGACCATCATCAACGCCGCTCTTCGGGAACTGGCCGGCCATATCGTGGAGGGCCTGACCGGCTCCCTGTCCAAGGCCGGCATCCAGGCACCTCTGTACCTGAGCGAGAACGACGGCACCCTGATGGACGTCGACTTCGCACGGCACCATCCCGTCGCGACGTTCGCCTCGGGTCCCACCAATTCGATGCGCGGCGCCGCCCTCCTCTCCGGCCTCGACACCTGCGCCATAGTCGACGTGGGTGGCACGACCAGCGACGTCGGCATCATCCAGCGCGGCTTCCCCCGCGAAGCCGCCGGCGAGGTCAGCATTGCGGGGATCCGTACCAACTTCCGGATGCCTGATGTCCTCAGCGTCGGTATCGGAGGTGGAAGCATCGTACGGACCGGCGCACCGGGGACGACCATCGGGCCGGACTCCGTCGGGGCCGCTCTCCAGCAGCGTGCCCTGGTCTTCGGCGGCGACACCCTCACTGCCACGGACATCGCCGTGGCGGCGGGCCGCGCCGAGATCGGGGACCCGGGCCTCGTCGCCCATCTGGGCAAGGACTTCGTCGCCGCTGTCCTGGAAACCATCGCCGAAGACATCGCGGGGCTGGTGGAACGGATGCGCACGACGGCGGAACCACTTCCGGTCATCGCGGTCGGCGGCGGATCGATCCTGCTGCCGGACCACATCGAAGGATGCGGCGAGATACACCGCCCGGACAACTACGCCGTGGCCAACGCGGTCGGAGCCGCCATCGCGCAGGTCGGAGGTGAGGTCGACCGCGTCTTCGCCACACCCCCCGGCCGGCGTGGCAGTGTGCTCGACGCGGCCCGGCAGGAGGCGACCGAGCGAGCCGTGGCAGCAGGAGCGACACCGGCGAGTGTGTCCATCGTCGAGTGTGACGAGGTACCCCTTCCCTACCTGCCCGGAAACGCCACGCGCATCCGCGTCAAGGCGGTCGGCTCCCTCGCACTGGAGAACTGAGACATGCGCGAGCTGACCACCCGCGACCTGAGCGACGCAGCCCGCGGCGCCGCCGTCCTCGGAGCCGGTGGCGGGGGGCGATCCCCACATCGGCAGGCTCCTCGCCCAGGCAGCACTCGAGGAGCGCGGTCCGGTCCGACTGGCGGCACTGGAATACGGACCTTCGTAACGCCCGGTCCTGGCGACAGATGCAAACGGCTCCTGCTCGGGGCTGTGCATTGTGCATCCCCTGACCCGAAGCGCTGGTCCATCTGCATCGTGACTGGCGCCTTGCTCCAACTTAGCGTGGGGAACGAAGACGAGAGCGGCAGGGGGCCGGCCATGGTGGACGTGCTGGCAGGCCACCGCTGGGGTCAAGACCTTCTCGCAGATGGCAAGATCATCTGGTTCGAAATCGGGCGACTCTGCCACTCTGCGTGAACCTCTGGAGCCACTGGTCGGTCCGCCAAGACACATTTCGCGTCCCAGACCACCAGTGCCGACCATTGCCGCACCGGGCATGTTCCGAACGGGAGTGCAGCATGTCCTTCGAAGTCCCGTCGGGGGGATACGTCCCAGGCGGTCCCGCGGTGCAGCTCGACGAGACAGATCGAGCGATCATCGCCGCCCTTCTGCAAGACGGCCGCATCTCGGTCCGAGCCCTGGCCGACGCAGTCCACATTTCCCGCGCACACGCGTACACACGCATCTCGCGGCTGATCGCCAACGGCGTGATCAACGGTTTCTCGGTCGACCTGAACGTCCGGCGGATCGGGCTGGCCACAACCGCGTATGTGATGCTCACCATCGACCAGAACGCGTGGCGCACGATCTCACAGAGGCTGACCGAGATCCCCTGCATCGAGCACTCCTCGCTGGTCGGCGGCGACTTCGATGTCCTCGTCCTGACCCGGACTCCGGACAACGACACATTGCGCCAGATCGTGCTGGAGAAGATCCAGGAGATACCAGGAGTCCGCTCGACGCGAACCTGGCTCGTCTTCGACGAATCCCCCGGACGAGCACTCGACTGAACCTGAAAACGTGCCTCTGATCGCGCGCACCCGCCCGTATGCCCACCCGTGTACCTTCGCGCATATTCGCCCGCAGAGGGCAGCCAACTGTCTGGACACGGGCCCTGATCACATCATCAACAACGACATTCTGCGAGACGTCGGGGGTGCCAAGGACAGTCCGTCGCGGGTTTCGCTCATCGCTTGAACTGTGTGTTCGCCATGACCCACCATCCCTCTCAGTACATCCTTCGGAAAACCGGTGAAAAGCGAGTCCCCATGGTCCAGCTCCGACCGTCCAGATGCGGCACTGCTGGCGAGCAATGAGTCGCCCTACGGACTGCTGCCCGGGGTTGCCGTCAGGCTCACTGAGCTCGCCCAGGACGTCTCTCGGTACCCGGTCATGAGCGCAGCGAGCCTGGTGGAAGCGATCGCTGTCCATCACGATGTGGCTCCGGACCGTGTCGCCGTCGGAGCCGGCTCCTCCGAAGTGTGCGGCCAACTGCTGCACACCGTTGTCGACCCGGGCTCATCTTCGTCTGCAACCCGAACAACCCGACCTCGACCGCGATAGGTGAAGCAGAACTGCGTGCCTTCGTGGAACGGGTGCCCAAGGACGTGCTGATCGTGATCGATGAGGCTTACCGTGAGTACGCCGATCCGGCAGCTGTACCGGACGCCCTGGCACTGTTCGGTGGCCGCCCCAACGTCGTGGTACTGCGGACATTCTCGAAGGCATACGCACTGGCGGGGCTGCGCGTCGGCTACTGCGTGGGAGCGCCAGGAGAGGGCGTACGGGTCACCATCGGCCTGGAACAAGAGAACGACGCCTTCCTGGCGTTGGCGAAGACGTGGGTCGCATGAGGTTCCAGGATGCACGGCCCGCAGCCTGAAGCTTCTCCAGGCCAACGACGCCGAGGCTCAGTCTCACCGGCCTCGCGCTTTCGAGCGGCGGGGCGTCCCGGCGGGTGATCAGAAAAGCGAAGAGTGCTCCTGACGCGTAAATACAGCGGACCAGTCACGGACCAAAACCCAGACTCGGCCGGCAGACGCGGCCTCCCCGTTCACACGGTCCCACTCCCGCATCGACTGTTCGATGAGGCGGTTGGCCTGCTCCCGAACGCCGTCCGAGAACTTGGCGTAGTGCCGGTCCGGCGATGGTCACGGCGGACGGTCCCGCCCTGGACGACCAGCGCCAAATTGTCGGAGAACCGCGTGAAGTCCCACGCGTCCCCGTCGAGCACGATCAGGTCGGCCACCCTTCCCACCGCGACCCTGCCGACGTCCTCGAGTTCGAGCAGTTCCGCGGCTGACCCGGTCGCGGCATGCAGGGCCTGTTCCGGTGTCAGGCCGGCCCGCACCAGCCACATCAGCTCGCGGTGACTCGATCCATGGGCGAAGACGCCGCTGTCGGTACCGAGGGCGATGCGGACACCGGCGGCGTGTGCGCGCGTGACGGCCTCCAGGTGGGTCGCGGTGATCCCGCGCGCCTTCGCCGCAACCTCGGGCGGGACGTTCATGCCGGCGTCGATCGCCTCGACGATCGAGGCCGACGCCATCAGGGTCGGCACGAGCCAGGCGTCGTGTTCCAGGAGCAGCTGAATCCCTTCATCGTCCAGGTACACGCCGTGCTCGATCGATCGAACGCCCGCGCGGAGCGCCTGCTTGATACCGGCCGTACCGTGCGCGTGGGCCATCACATGCCGGCCCGCTGCCGCGGCCTCCTCGACGCAGACCGTGAGTTCCTCGAGCGAGAACTGGGAATGCCGTGGATCGTCCCGGGTCGACATCACCCCGCCGGACGCGCACACCTTGATGGTGTCGGCACCTGCCCGGATGATCTCGCGAACTCGCTTGCGCATCCCCTCGACACCGTCGACGACGCAGTCCGGGCGGCCCGGGTGGGGAACGAGAAGGCGCTGGAGGTCGCCGTGGACGTTCCAGCCGTCGACATGGCCGCCCGTCTGGCTCAGCACGGAGATCGCGATCGTCAGCCGAGGGCCCTCGATGAGGCCGGCCTCCAGCGCCGTCCTCATGCCGAGATCCGCCCCGCCGGCGTCCCGCGCGGTTGTCACGCCACTGTCGAGAAGCCGTCCGAGGTTTCCGATCGCCTCGTAGAACTGCATCGAGAACGGCTGACTCTGGACCCGCGCGAAGTCCATGCCGTCGAACAGGGTGTGCACATGGCAGTCGATGAGCCCCGGCGCCACCAGGCCGCCCGTGACATCGATCACCTCGTCGCCGTCGAGGCCGGTTCCGAGGGCGGCGATCCGTCCGTCCTCCATGGCGACGTCGGCGACGGTCCCCTCGGCACCGCTGCCGTCGAAAACGCGCCCGCCGCGCAGGACTGTCCGCGTCATCGCGCCGCCTCCTCGACGGGGCGGTACTCCATGTCGTAGCCGAAGTGGCGCGGCCCGGCGAGATCGATGCCGGCCTTGGTCCGCCAGCGCGCGTCGCAGGGCAGCCCGACGACCGCGACGCGGTAGCCGTACCGGATCTCCTCGGCCGGTATCGGCTCCCCGGTGTCGATCTCCATCGACATGATGAGGTCGGGACAGGTGGCGACCACCTGTCCATCGCGTTCGGCAGCGAGGTTCTCATTCTGGAAGTGCAGCGTCATCCGACGCCCGCGGTCCCCGTCGAGCCCGCTCAGATGGGCCTTTCCGATCGTCCAGCCTCGCTCGTTGCGGCGTTCGACCTCCTCCACTTTGCCGGTGAACAGCAGCACGCCCTTCTGCTGCGCGAGTACGGCCGCCACGGGCGAGGTGCGCGCGGCACGCGCCTCCCGGATCGTCCTGCCGAGCTCCCCGGCGAGCGAGATGGCGCCGCGGATGAGGCGTTCCTTCGCTTCGGCCCCCGTCATCGGATACAGCGCCATGGCGGCGTTCGCGCCGCTCGCCACCACCGCCGCGCGGGTGTACGCCTCCGACCACGCGTTCGTCGCGCTCGTCAGGTACATCGTGTTGCCGTGCTCGTCGGCCATGACCATCGGCGTCGAGCGCCCGCCGTACATGGTCGGCGTCACCAGCTGCAACTCGGGGAAGGCGCGACCCATCCCGTCGGCGTCGACGACGGGTACGCCTGCCGCCGCCGCGGTGGCGAAGGGCGTGACCGCGTTGAGCCCGCCCGCCTCGGCGGCGCAGACGTACCCGAACGTCCTGCCGGTGAAACGTTCGAGGTCGCGCAGCACGCGCACGTACTCGTCCGTACGCGGGAGCTTCTCGATGAGGACGCCGGGCGCGCCGATGCCGGCGATGAAGACCACGTTCGCATCGTCGGAGACGTCCTCGACATCGACGAGCGGGACCGGACCGTGGCGCCGGATCGCCTCGCGGGCGAGCAGCATGCCGACGTACGGATCACCGCCCCCGCCGGATCCGAGCACCGTCGAGCCGAGGGTGATGTCGGCGAGCGCCGACTCGTCGATCAGTTTCATGATCAGTGTCCTTCCGGGACCGCGACGAGGGAGCGGAACGGGCCGACGGCCTTCACCCTGATGTGCACCGCCATACCTCCTGGCAGGTGCGTGAGCGGGACGTCCTCGGCATCGATGATCCGCACCGATTCCGGGTCTGCGCCCAACTCGACGGCGCGAGCGACCGCTTCGGCCTTGGCGCTGTCCAGAGCGGCCGCCCGGGTCGTCCCCTCCAGCATGTACACGCGGTCGACCTCGCCGCCGGCCTCCGCGAAGGCGGCGCCGACGGCGTTCGCGACGTCCGCGTGCTCAGGGATGATGACGTCCCCGAGACCGTCGAGGGCGGCCAGGAGCGGCCCGCCGCCTCCGACGACGATCACAGGGATCTCCTCCGACGTCAGCTTGGCCTTCTCGACGGCCCGTACCACCCGGTCGGCCACGAGGTCGAGTGCGCGGCGGACGGTGGTGGCGGGAACATCCGAGACCGCCGCGGGGTCCCCGATCCGGGCGGCGCCGGCCGCGACCGCGACATCCGTGAACGTGAGGGTGTTCCCGCCGAACACCCGAGCCTCGCCGTTGATACGGAAGCCGACACTTTCCGGGCCGACCGCGGACCCGTCCTCAGCGACGGTTGTGCCACCGCCGAGAGGGACGGAGAGGACATCGGGTATCCGGAAGTTGCTGCGTACACCGGCGAGGCTCATCGCCACCGTCGACTCTCGCGGAAAGCCGTGCTGGAGCATCCCGACGTCGCTGGTGGTCCCTCCTACGTCGACGACCACACCGTGCTCCAGGCCCGTCAGAAGCGCTGCCCCCCGGATCGAGTTGGTCGGCCCCGAGGCGATCGTGAAGATGGGGAACTGCCGCGCCCGGCCGAGGGTCATGACGGTGCCGTCGTTCTGCGACAGCAGGAGCGGGGCCGGGACGCCGACGCCGGCGACGACCTCCTCGAGCCCGTCGATCACGCGGCCCGCCAGGTCGAGGAGCGCGGCGTTCAGGATCGTCGCGTTCTCACGTTCGAGGAGTCCGACTCTGCCGACGAGCGTGGAGCGGGTGATCGACACGTGTGGCAGCTCGTCCCGCAGGATCTCCTCCGCCCGGATCTCCGGGTCCGGATTGACCGTTGAGAAGACCGAGCTGAGGGCGATGTGACGGACGCCGGACTCGGCGATCTTCCGCGCGATGTCGCGCAGACCGGCCTCGTCGAGTTCGTTGAGGAGCGAGCCGTCGAACTGCGCCCCGCCCGCGCACACGTAGATGCCTCCGTCGACGACCTCGCGCAGACGGTCGGGCCAGTCGACCATCGGCAGGAGCGACTGGGGAGGCGTGGCGAGCCGCACCGCCGCGACCCGCTCCAGTTCGCGAGCTTGGGCAATCGCGTTGATGAAGTGCGTGGTCCCGATGAAGACCGAGGCGATGTCGTCCATGCCCACGTCTTCGAGCACCCTGGCGAGGGCGGCGCGGATGCCCGACGTCACATCCTCCGACGTCGGGGACTTCACTGCGGCAACCACACGACTCCCGTCGAGGACGACCGCGTCGGTGTTGGTCCCACCGACATCGATTCCGATGCGCAGCGGCACGTTGGTTCTCCTTCTCGTCGTGGGCGCGTACGCCCGGGGGGCATACCTCAGGCGCCGTTCGGCCATCGCGGGTGCGGTCCAGGGACACAGGGGCGATCACGATCAGCACGGGCGGGAGTGGTGCCTTGCCACAAGGGGCCCACGCCGGCCGTGTAGAGGACGCTGTCGAGCACGCCTGGGAATGGGAAGAGGACGTAGAACGGGCCGCGAGTCGTGCTGCCGAAATAGCCCGAGGACCGGGTGCCTTCCAGCGGCACGGCAGAGGGGGCTGTCCTCTCCGTCCCGGTTCCGGCGGCGATCTGCGCCGAGCCGGGCGTTCCGAAGGTGAGCATGCCCGCGAACGATTCCGCCCCGGCGCTGATCGCGGAAGGCGGTGATCGTGACCCGTGCGACGGGGATGCCGTTGAGGCGCGCGACTCGAGGGCGTTACAACACCCGACACGTAGGAACTCGATGACAAACGGCGGTGCCTGGCGAGGCCGACGACGGACCGAGGCGGGACAAGAAGTACTTTCGATCTCGTAAGCCAGGGCGTGAGCAGCGAGGAAACCTGTCGCATCGGCGGCATCAGTCCCAGGACTGGGCGCGAGTGGCGGAACGGACGCGGCGAGGGTTTGCCGGTGATCCGGCCCGTCCGCCACCGAGGACCGCGGTGCCGCGTGCCATCGGCGCGATGTCGTCAACCGTGCCTCTCATGCTCAGGTCTCCGTGAGTTGTGTTGAAGCATCGCGCACCGGACGGGCATCGTCACTGGGCTTGGTGCATACACCTACCGACTGCACTGGGCACTGTGCACCGCATGAGGGGAGTGACGCGCCATGCCGAACGTGCACGTCGGCATCGAAATCCTCGTCGAGGGAACTCGTATTCGCGCTCGGGCAGGTCGCGGCGAACGGGGACGTCGCCTCGGACCGCCTTCTGCATCTTCGACGGTTTCCAGCTCCGTGTCCGTTACGACGGCCGCGACCGGGGCGTCCAGCTGCAAGTCACGATCTTGGCTGCCGTCGCTCCCGATCTCGCCCAGATCGGGGAACGGGCCGCAATGGCTGTGTGGGCCGTTGACCAGCCCATAAGAGAGCGCCCCCGGCAGGACTCGAACCTGCGGCCAAGCGCTTAGAAGGCGCCTGCTCTATCCACTGAGCTACGGGGGCCGGTGCGTACGGCGGTTGCGGACGGCTGAAGCCCCGGGCTCGGTGGTGCCGTGACCTTGCCGGGGACAAGGATAGGGCTCCGCGTACCTCGTCCCGGTTGCTTCACCTCCGTGACACGATGTGGAGGTTCGGTGAAGCGGTCCTGATAATCGCAGGCAGGTGCGAATCGTGCACCGTTTTTCACGCCTCGCGCGCCGGGTGTTGTGCACTCGTTATGCCGGGGCCTCATGCGCCACGCCTCACGCTCCAAGAGCTATACGCTTCAAAAACACACCAGAATTGGGCATTCTGCGCGTGTGGCGACCTTGGATGTACGGCCCCGACTGCTCGACGCGCTCTCCGCACTGCGTGATCGTGTCGACGCCGCGCGCTTTCCGCTCCCCCTTCCCGGCGCCGCCCGCGCCCGTCGTAACCGGGTCGAGCTCCTGGCGCAGCTCGACGACTACTTGGTGCCCCGCCTGTGCGCCCCCGAAGCACCGTTGCTCGCGGTGGTCGGAGGGTCCACCGGGGCTGGGAAGTCCACGCTGGTCAACTCGTTGGTGGGGCGCCGGGTCACCGAGGCGGGGGTGCTGCGGCCGACGACCCGCACGCCGATGCTCGTCTGCCACCCGGACGATCATCACTGGTTCGCCGGGCCGCGGGTGCTGCCGGAGCTGCGCCGGGTGTGGGTGCCGGTCCAGGACGGGGCGGCGTTTGAGGCGGGTGCGCTCGACGGGGAGGACGAGGCGGGTCGAGAAGGGGGCGGAGGATATCGGGGGCATCCGGGCCCGGCGGAGCGGGCGGATCAGGTGGGTCAAGCGGGTGATGATGAGCCCACAGGTTTGCGTATGGAAACCGATCGGTCGCTGCCTCGAGGTCTTGCCCTGCTCGACGCGCCCGACATCGACTCGCTCGTCGCCCGCAACCGCGAACTCGCCGCCGAGCTCATCTGCGCCGCCGATATCTGGGTGCTGGTCACCACGGCGACCCGGTACGCGGACGCCGTGCCCTGGCATCTGCTGAGGGCGGCCAAGGAGTACGACGTCACGCTCGTCACCGTGGTGGACCGGGTGCCGCACCAGGTGGCCGGTGAGGTGTCCCGGCAGTTCGGGGCGCTGTTGGAGGCGGCGGGGCTCGGTGACGTACCGCGCTTCACGATTCCGGAACTGCCCGAGTCCGTGGGGGGCGGCAGCGGGCTGTTGCCCGGCACCGCCGTCGAGGGACTACGGGACTGGCTGACCCAGCGGGCGCAGGACCCGGCGGCCCGGACCGTCGCCAGGGCCCGCACCGCCGACGGGGTCCTCTCCTCGCTCGGGGCGCGGCTGCCCGGGCTGGCCGGGGCGGCGGCCGTACAGCATTCGGCGGCCGTACGGCTGCTGCAGCGGGCCGAGGACGCCTACGGGCGGGCCGCCGAGCGGGTCCGGCGGGATGCCGCCGCAGGCGAGGCGCTCGCCGGGGACGCGCTCACCCACTGGCACGGACACCCCCGGGACAGCACCTCGGACGAGCTGTTCAGCGCTCTCTGCGGCGCCCTCATCGCGCTGTTGAGCTGCGCGGTGGACGCTGCCGACGAGAAGATCGCCGAGGCCGGTTCCGGGGATCCCGCGGGCGACACGGTCCTCGCACCGCGGGACGCGGAGGGGGCGGCCGCCCGGATCGGCGTGGCGGTCCGTCACTGGCGGCGCTGTGTGGAGGAGATCGCGGAGGAGGCGGTACGCACCCTCGAGCGGCCCGCCGGCGGCGACCCGGACCGGGCCGCCGCCCTGCTCGCCGCCGCGCTGCTGGGCGGCCGCCGGGCTCACCTCGCGGAGGAGAACCTCGCCGAGTTGTTCGGCGCGCAGAGCGCGCTGCGGCTGCGCGACCGGGGCGCGGAGCTGCTGGCCGACTGCCTGGAACGGGTGCTGGCCGATGAACGGGACCGCAGGACCGCCCCGCTCGAGGCGCTCGATGTGACACCGGACCCTCAGGTCGAGTTGATCGCGGCCCTGTCCGTACTGCAGAAGGAGAGGTGACCGCGGTGCAGTCCGCCAACGGCCCTGGTGAGCAAGGGAAGCGGCCGGCCTCCGAGGCCGTGGACCGCTCCTGGGACGACGGCCTGATCGCGCGCCGTGCGCGCCCGGAGCAGAGCGATGAGGAGAAGGCGCGTCAGCAGGAGCAGGAGCGCGCGGCTTCGGTGGAGCGCCCTCCGGCCAATGACGAACCCCGTGTCGCGACCTCCGTCGACGGTGCCCTGCGGCAGCGGCTGGACGCCCTGCGCGAGCTGGTCGGGCTGTCGCGGGCGCGGCTGGACGGCGACACGCTCGCCGAGGCGGGGCGGGTCCTGGAGGAGACCGCGGCGCGCCAGCGGTACTCGCTCGACCTCACGGTGGTGGCGCTCGCCGGCGCGACCGGCAGCGGCAAGTCGACGCTGTTCAACGCCCTGGCCCGGGCGCAGCTCGCGGAGGCCGGGGTGCGGCGGCCGACCACCGCCGCGCCCGTCTCCTGCGCCTGGACGGACCGCGCGGACGGTCTGCTGGACCGACTGGGCATCCCGGCCAGGGCCCGGCGGCAGCCGCCGCGTCCCTACGATCCGGTGCTGACCGGCCTGGTCCTGCTCGACCTGCCCGATCTCGATTCGGCGGCGGCCGGTCACCGGGAGCAGGTGGACCGGCTGCTGGGGCTGGTGGACGCGGTGATCTGGGTGATGGACCCGGAGAAGTACGCGGACGCGGTGGTGCACGAGCGCTATCTGCGGCCGCTGGCCGGGTACGCGGAGGTGACCTTTGTCGTGCTCAACCAGGTGGACCGGTTGTCGGGGGACGCCGCGGACCAGGTGCTGGACGATCTGCGGCGGCTGCTGGACGAGGACGGGCTGGCGCTCGGCGAGCACGGTGAGCCGGGGGCGGTGGTGCTGGCGCTGTCGGCGCTGACCGGCGAGGGGGTCGGTGAACTGCGGGAGACCCTGGGGCAGTTCGTGGCCCGGCGGTGCGCCGCCGAGCTGCGGATGACCGCGGATGTGGACGGTGCGTCGGCACGGTTGCGGTCGGCGTATGTGGCGGACGGCCGGCCGGGGCTGACCGAGGGGGTTCGGCAGGAGTTCGAGGACCGGCTGGCGGAGGCGGTGGGTGCCCGGGCGTCCGGGCTGGCGGCGGAACGGACCTGGCTGCGCGACGCCGAGGCGGCGTGCGGAACGGCCTGGGCCCGGGTGCGGCGCCGCTACCGGCGGTTGCGGGGGCGGGGCGCCTTCGGAGCCCTGGAGGGTGCCGAGGCGTCGCCGTCGCGCCGGACCGCGTCCCGGCCGCTGGTCGAGCAGGCGGTACGGGCGCTGGTGCACGAGGCGTCCGCGGGGCTGCCCGGGCCCTGGGCGCAGGCGGTGCGTGAGGCGGCGGTGCGGGGGGCGCAGGGGCTGGCGGAGGCGCTTGACGAGGCGGGGGCGGCCGGTGCGGTGGCTGCCGTGCCGGGCAGGCGGCTGGGCGGGAGCGGCACGGGGAGCCGGCGGACGGGCGCGGGGCGGCCGAGCACGGGGCGCACGCGCGGCGGAGGCGGGCCGCGGCCGGTGCGGCCCCGGTGGTGGATGATGACGGCCGTCGCCCAGGTGGGCTTGGCGCTGCTGCAACTGGCCGGCGTGGCCTGGCTGGTGGGGGTGGCGGTCGGTTCGTTCGGCGGCGCGTGGTGGATGCCCGGCGCACTGGTGGCGGGCGGCGGGGTGGGCGGTCCGGTGCTGGCCTGGTGCTGCCGGATGGCGGCGCGGGGCCCGGCGCGGGGGCACGGGCTGGAGACCGAGCGTCGGCTGCGGGCCGCGGCCGCGGGGTGCGGACGGGCCCGGGTACTGGAGCCGGTGGCGGCGGAACTGCTGCGGTACCGGGAGGTACGGGCACAGTTTGTGATTGCCACCGGTGAGGGGTGAGGCAGGGGAGATCGAGAGGTGTGGACGGGGGTGGAGTGGGTGACGGCGTTGTCCACCGTCCGGTTGTGGTCCACAGCCTTCAGCGGGATCTGGTGATCAAGGGCACCATGAGGTCACAGGCCGGGTGAAGGGGCCCGGCGGGGGAGTTGGGGGAGGCGCTTTCGATGAACGAGACCTTGGTGACGGTCGTGGGGAATGTGGCGACCCAGCCGGACTTCCGGGAGACCGCGAACGGGTCGGCCGTCTCCCGGTTCCGGCTCGCGGCGACCGTGCGCCGCTGGGACCGGGGGCGGGAGGAGTGGACGGACGCTTACACGAGCTTCTACTCGGTGTGGGCCTGGCGGACGCTGGCCTCCAATGTGGTCGCATCGGTATCGCTCGGTGAACCGCTCATTGTTCAGGGAAAGTTGAGAATTACCAGTCAAGAGCGGGACGGAAAGCGGTGGCTGTCGGCCGATATTGACGCTGTATCGATCGGACACGATCTGGCGCGCGGCACTTCGGCATTTCGCAGGGTGACGCAGGTTCGGCCGCTGCCGGTGGAGCCGGTGCGCATGGCGGGGGAGCCGGTGCGGTCGCAGTCGGGCGTGCCGGCGGCCGGGCGGGCGGGGTCGCCTTCACATGAAAGGTCCAGACCAGTTGGGGTGGGCGGGGATGGGGGGCCGGTGAGGGCAACTCCCCTGTGAAATGAGGGATTTGTCCGGCCGATTTATCGATAATGCCGGGCAGGACGCCTTCCTCCGATAACGATTCCGATTCGGATCGGTCGTGCGAATGACTTGTGTGGGTCGCGTGTTACGCCCGCTCCTTAGGATCCGGTTCGTACAACGGGGGCTGCTGCTTTTTGAGTTGCCCGGCGAGGCGTGTCATGTGATCTCTGTGTGCTCCGCGCCCGCCCGAAAGGAAATCCATGAACTCTGTGAAGAGACGGGTGATCACCCGTCTTGCCGCGGCCGTGCTGACGACCGGGCTGGCCGCGGCGGGTGCGATAGCCACCGCCGGTCCCGCACTGGCGGATGACACGCCGCAGAACGCCGGTGGTGTCACCGCCACGCTCGGCGACATCACGGCCGGTTCCGGGGCCTATGTGAAGGACCCGCGCAAGACCGGCCCCCTCAAGGCGGGCCTGTTCGAGATGAAGGTCGACGGCGGCGGCACGCTGCAGACCTACTGCATCGACATCCTCACCAACACCGTGGACGGCGCCAAGTACAAGGAGGTGGGCTGGAGCGAGTCGTCCCTGGAGAACAACAAGAACGCGGGCAAGATCCGCTGGATCCTCCAGAACAGCTACCCGCAGGTCAACGACCTCGCCGCGCTCGGCGCCAAGTCCGGAGCGGGCACGCTGGACGCCAACCTGGCCGCCGCCGGCACCCAGGTCGCCATCTGGCGGTACTCGGACGGCGTCAAGGTCGATGCCCGGGACCCCGCGGCCGAGAAGCTCGCGGACTACCTCTTCAAGAACGCCCAGGACCTCGCGGAGCCCAAGGCCTCCCTGTCCCTCACCCCGCCCGCCGTGTCCGGGAAGTCCGGCCAGAAGCTGGGACCGCTCACGGTGCGCACCAACGCGGACAGCGTCACCGTCACCCCCTCCGGTGACGCCGCCGCCAAGAATGTGAAGGTCGTCGACAAGGCGGGCAAGCCCGTCACCTCGACCGTCAACGGCGGGCAGCTCTTCTTCGACGTACCGGCCTCCGCGGCCGACGGGTCCACCTCGCTCAAGGCCACGGCCACCACCAAGGTGCCGGTCGGGCGGGCCTTCATCGGCGACAACATCAGGACCCAGACGCAGATCCTGGCCGGGTCCAGCGAGAGCACCGTCTCCGCCGTCGCCACCGCGAACTGGGCGAAGAAGGGCGCCGTCCCGGCGGTCTCGGCCAAGAAGGACTGCGCCAAGGGCGGCGTCGAGATCACCGTCGCGAACAAGGGCGACGAGGCCTTCGGCTACGAGATCAACGGCAAGAAGCACACGGCCGGTCCGGGCCGGACCGAGACCACCCTGGTGAAGGTCGGCGAGGACCAGGCGTACAAGATCACGGTGACCGGGCCGAACGGCTTCGCCAAGACCTTCTCCGGGGTCCTGGACTGCAAGACCGGCGACACCGCCGGCGGGAACACCGGCGGGGGATCCTCCGCCACCCCCAGCCCCTCCGGCCACCCCGGTAACGGCTCGACGGGCGGTTCCGGTGGTTCCAGCGGTTCCACCGGCGCCACGAAGGGCGGCGACCTGGCCAGCACCGGCAGCAGCAGCGCCACCCCGGTGATCGCCGGGACCGCGGCGGCCCTGGTCGTGGTCGGCGGCACCGCGGTCTTCCTGCTCCGCAGGAAGAAGACGGCGGGCGGCAAGTAGCTCCGCACGGCGAGTGCACCAGCGCGGTGGGCGGCCGGTCACGGCCGGCCGGCCACCACGTCGCCGCCGCCCGGGCATAACGCGTTTCCGCCCGGGGCGGCCCGTACGGCAAGATGGATGCGTCTGCCCTCATGCGGCGGAGCCGCACATTGGCCCTTCTCGATTGCCGGACGGTTTCTCTTGGCTGAGTACATCTACACCATGCGCAAGACGCGCAAGGCGCACGGCGACAAGGTCATCCTCGATGACGTGACGCTGAGCTTCCTGCCCGGCGCGAAGATCGGTGTGGTCGGCCCGAACGGCGCCGGTAAGTCCACCGTCCTCAAGATCATGGCCGGTCTGGAGCAGCCCTCCAACGGCGATGCCTTCCTCTCCCCGGGCTACACCGTCGGCATCCTGATGCAGGAGCCCGAGCTCGACGAGAACAAGACGGTCCTGGAGAACGTCCAGGACGGCGTCGCGGCGACCAAGGGCAAGCTCGACCGCTTCAACGAGATCGCCGAGCAGATGGCGACCGACTACTCCGACGCGCTGCTCGAGGAGATGGGCAAGCTCCAGGAGGAGCTCGACCACGCCAACGCCTGGGACCTCGACGCCCAGCTCGAACAGGCCATGGACGCCCTCGGCTGCCCGCCCGGCGACTGGCAGGTCACCAACCTCTCCGGTGGCGAGAAGCGCCGCGTCGCGCTCTGCAAGCTGCTGCTCGAGGCCCCCGACCTGCTGCTGCTCGACGAGCCCACCAACCACCTCGACGCCGAGTCGGTGAACTGGCTGGAGCAGCACCTCGCCAAGTACGCAGGCACCGTGGTGGCCATCACCCACGACCGCTACTTCCTCGACAACGTCGCCGAGTGGATCCTCGAGCTCGACCGCGGCCGCGCCCACCCGTACGAGGGCAACTACTCCACCTACCTGGAGAACAAGGCCGCCCGCCTCAAGGTCGAGGGCCAGAAGGACGCCAAGCGTCAGAAGCGGCTCAAGGAAGAGCTCGAGTGGGTCCGCTCCAACGCCAAGGGCCGCCAGGCCAAGTCCAAGGCGCGGCTGGCCCGTTACGAGGAGATGGCCGCCGAGGCCGACAAGATGCGGAAGCTGGACTTCGAGGAGATCCAGATCCCGCCGGGCCCGCGGCTGGGCTCCATCGTGGTCGAGGTCAACAACCTCTCCAAGGCGTTCGGTGAGAAGGTCCTCATCGACGACCTGTCCTTCACCCTGCCGCGCAACGGCATCGTCGGCGTCATCGGCCCCAACGGGGCGGGCAAGACCACCCTGTTCAAGATGATCCAGGGCCTGGAGACCCCGGACTCCGGCGAGATCAAGGTCGGTGAGACGGTCAAGATCTCCTACGTCGACCAGAGCCGCGCCAACATCGACCCCAAGAAGACGCTGTGGGCGGTCGTCTCCGACGAGCTGGACTACATCAACGTCGGCCATGTCGAGATGCCCTCCCGCGCCTATGTCTCCGCGTTCGGCTTCAAGGGCCCGGACCAGCAGAAGCCCGCCGGGGTGCTCTCCGGCGGTGAGCGCAACCGTCTCAACCTCGCGCTCACCCTCAAGCAGGGCGGCAACCTGCTGCTGCTCGACGAGCCGACCAACGACCTCGACGTCGAGACCCTCTCCTCGCTGGAGAACGCCCTGCTGGACTTCCCCGGCGCGGCCGTGGTCGTCTCCCACGACCGTTGGTTCCTCGATCGCGTCGCCACGCACATCCTGGCGTACGAGGGCGACTCCAAGTGGTTCTGGTTCGAGGGCAACTTCGAGTCCTACGAGAAGAACAAGATCGAGCGGCTCGGCCCCGACGCGGCTCGCCCGCACCGGGCCACGTACAAGAAGCTGACCCGGGGCTGATCGTGGCGCGCCACGTCTACTCCTGCCCCCTGCGCTGGTCCGATATGGATGCCTTCGGCCATGTGAACAACGCGGTCTTCGTCCGCTACCTCGAAGAGGCGCGGATCGACTTCATGTTCCGGCTGGCGCCCGGGGAGGGGAGCGGGTCCTTCGCGGGTGGGTCCGTCGTGGCCCGGCATGAGATCGACTACCTGAATCCCCTGGTGTACCGGTATGCACCGGTGACCGTCGAGACCTGGGTGACGAAGCTCGGCGGCGCATCGCTGACCGTGGCCTGCGAGGTCAAGGACGACGACCAGGTGTACGCACGGGCCGCCACCGTCGTCGTACCGTTCGACTTCACGGCGGGGCGCCCGCGGCGGATCACCGCCGAGGAACGGGCGTTCCTGGAGAGGTTCCGGGACGGCGAGGAGCCCGCGAAGGAGGCCGCCGCAGCATGACGGCGTCCCCGCACGGGCAGCGGTTGTGCCTCGCCGATGCCGGGGAGGCGGCCGGTCTGGCCGCCTTCCTGGCCCGGCTGATCCACTACGACCGGGCCGCCGTGGTCCGCCTCCAGGCGGGCAGCGGGGTGCTCGGCATCTTCGGCCGGCCGCCGTCCTTCGAGGTGCTGGCGATCCGCACGGCCCGGCTGGCCGCCGATGACGGGGCGTTCGACGTGACCGTGTCGGCGGGACGGCTGATGGACGCGCTGGACGCCGGGTCCGGCCAGGAGGCCGTCGTCCCCGAGCCCGTCACCGGGCCGCCCTGGGCCGGGGTGCTGCCGCCGCGCGGCGGCTGGCAGCCGGTGGCGAGCCTGGGCGTGGAGGCCGTGCGGGCCGCGGTCGCCGCGGCCGTCGCCGAGTTCCGCGCCCGCGACGAGGCGCTTCCCGAGCAACGACGCACCCGGGTCGAGCGTGATCGCATCGGCCGGGAGATCTGGTCGCGGACGCTCGGTGACACCGGGTTGCCGCTGCGGGCCGTGCATGCGGCTCAGTCGCTGGGTTTTCTGCGCTCCGTCGATACCCGGGCCGCGGCGGGGCGTGCGGGGGGTGTGGCGACGCTCGCCCCGGAGCCGTTGGCGTTGTTCGCCGCCGGTGGCTGGTTGCGGTTGCGGACACCGTATGGGTCGATTGCGGTTCGTGGGGATGGGGGTCAGGGGTTGTCGGTTACACCGGTGTAGGTGAGTCAGCCCGGCTGGTTGATCATGGTGGCGGCGGCGTAGGTCAGATAGCGCCACAGTTCCTCGGCGTGGGCCGGGGCAAGTTCCAGCTCGTCCACCGCGGTGCGCATGTGCCGCAGCCAGGCGTCATGTGCGGCGCGGTCCACGGTGAACGGGGCGTGCCGCATCCGCAGCCGTGGGTGGCCGCGGTTCTCGCTGTAGGTGCGCGGGCCGCCCCAGTACTGCATGAGGAACAGCGCCAGGCGCTCCTCGGCCGGACCGAGGTCCTCCTCCGGGTACATCGGTCGCAGCAGCGGGTCCTCCGCCACGCCCTGGTAGAAACGGTGGACCAGGCGCCGGAAGGTCTCCTCGCCGCCGACCTGTTCGTAGAAGGTCTGCTCCTGAAGCGTGCCGCGCGGAATCTCATTCACCCTTCCATCGTCGCAGACGACCCGGCGGAGGACTCCCGTCGTAGGACTTCGCCCCCGTTTCAGCCCCGGCGCACCGTGATCGTCGTCCAGGCCCCGACGTGCACCCGGTCGCCGTCGTGCAGCGGGACGGGGACATAGGGCGTGATGGCGTCCTCGGAGCCGTTGATGCTGGTGCCATTGGTGGACTTCTGGTCGACCACCGCCCAGCTGCCGTCCGGCTGTTCCACGAGGAGGGCGTGCTGGTGCGAGACGCCGGGATCCTCCGGCGGGCGCGCGAGGTCGATGTCGGGCGACTCGCCCGTGCTGTGCCGGCGGCGGCCGATGGTGACCTGGGGGCCGATGAGCGGAACCTGCTGCTCCGGGGAGTAGGCGGGCAGGTTCAGCCCGGCCGCCTCCGGGCCGCTGCGGTTCATCATCGACCGGAAGTAGTCGCGGTCGGGTGCGATGACCGCGAACCAGCCGCCCCCGGGCACCGGGGCGGCCTCCGCCGCCGACTGCGGACCCTGCTCATAGCCGTACTGGGGCGGCACCGGCGGGGCGCTGGGCGGGGACAGCACCCAGTCGCCATCGCCTTCGAAGGTTCCCCCGGGAGAGCCCCCGGGGGAACCTTGGTAGGACTGCGCCGAGGGCTCCGGAGTCAGCGGCTCCGCCTCGCGGTTGACCTGGGACGAGCCGCGGTACTCAAAGGTCTGCGACGGCTGGGTGGGGTGCTGCGAAGGCGGCGGGGCCGACTGGAACTGCGGCGGGGGTGGCGGCGGCTGGTACGAAGAGGCCGTCTGCATCACGAAGTTGTAGCGGCACTCCTCGCAGAAGGGGGCCTGCGCCTCCCGGGGCGTGCGGCACTGCGGGCACAGCTGCGCCTGCATGGTGGGGTCGGCGGCCGGACCCGGATAGGGCGGCGGGGGTGGTGGCGGCGGAGGGACGGAACCCGTGGGCGCGGCGCCCCCGGAGATCCGGTGGCCGCACATCTCGCACCAGTCGTCGGCCACCGACTGGTGGCCGTTCGGGCAGGTCGGCATGTCGGTCTATCCCCCTCGTGAGCCGTGTCCCGCGGACAAGTGACCCGGTCGCTTCACTTCTTGACGCGGACCGTCTTGGTGGAGCGCGTCTCCAGCGTCATCTCCGCTTCCGCGGTGACCTTCGCCTTCAGCCGCACAGTACCGGTCGCCGCGTCCACCACGTCCACCACCTTCGCCAGCAGCTTGGCGGTGTCCTCGTTGCCCGACCGGCTGGCCAGCTGCACGGCCCGGCCGAGCTTGGCGGTCGCCCCGTCCATGTCCCCCGACTTGCGCAGATCCAGGCCCTGTTGGATGACCTGGGCCAGTTCGGCCTGGCCCGTGTAGTGCGCGACCTGGGGGTTGATGGAGGTCGATGCCGCCAGATCGTCCGTCCACACCGCCCGGATCAGCCCCTGCGCCAGCACCTGCGGCGAGGTGCCCTCCGGGACGGGCAGCACCAGGGAGGCGCGGGCGGCCAGCATCTCCTGGCCCACGGCCGCGCCGGGCACCCGTACGCACACGTGGTAGTCGCGCGACTCGTCGCCCCAGGCGCCGGTCGGGTAGTCGCCCGCGCGGGGTCCGGCCTCCGCGCGGCGGTCGGTCAGCTCCTCCATGGCCGGGGCGACCTGCTTGACGAACATCACCTCGGCGCCCTGCGGGGTCCACAGCCGAAGGGCGACGTCCGCCACCTCCTTGCCCATCGCGGACTCCATCATCCGCGTGAAGTCCGCCGCCAGCCCGGCCGGGTCGGCGACGATGTCGGCGGTGCCCAGGAGGGCCGAGGCTATGCCGGTGACCTCCTTGACCTCCCAGTCCGTCCCCACCCCGCGGGCATCACAGGTGAACCGCCCGGCACAGGCGTCCAGGGTCGCCCGCAGTGCCTGGGGCTCCTCGTGCTCATTGCGGCCGTCGGTGAGCAGGATGCCGTGGCGTATGGAGGCGTCGGAGGAGGAGAGCAGCCGGTCGGCGAGGCGCAGCCAGGTGCCGATGGCGGTGCCGCCGCCCGGGCTGAGCTTGCGCAGCGCTCCCTTGGCCTGGGCGCGGGTGGTGTCGTCGGCCTTGGCGAGCCGGCCCGTCCCCGGGTAGACCTCCTGGGCCTGGTGGGTGCCCGCGACGACGGCGAAGGAGACGCCGTCGCGCAGCGCGTCGATGGCGGCGGCCGTGGCGTCGCGGGCGTTGCGCATCTTGGTGGGCGGGTAGTCCATGGAGCCGGAGCAGTCGACCATGATGACCACAGCGCTGTTCGCGGCGTTCGCGGCGGCCGTGCCCGTGCCCAGACTGGCGCCTCCGGTGGAGGTGACCGTGACGATCGCATTGACCTCGCGGCCGCCTTCGGGGAGGTAGGCGTTCTGGTACACGTCGACCGAGAATTGCGGCACGCTCGGCTTGGAGAAGTTGGGCATCCGTTCCGCTCCTTCGTAACTGCACGTGTTCACAAGGCAATTGACGGGCGGAAGGACGCGCGGTGCCGTGGCCGGCACCGGCGTATATCCCCCCGTGGACGCTCGGGACGTCAGGCCGATCCTGCCCCTTCGGGCCGAGCGGGGAACGGCAGCACCGCCACCGTTACGTTGTCGTGGCCCCCGCCGTCGAGGGCGTGGCCCACCAGCCGGCGGGCGCTCACCAGCGGGTGCGAGCGGGCGTCGGGCGGCACCACGGCGGCCATCTGCTCGGCGGTTTCCGCGTAGTTCCACAGGCCGTCGGTGCACACCACGACCACGCCGGGCCGGTCGGGGTGGTAGGCCGCGGTGTGCGGCTCGACCTCGTAGGCGTCCGCGCCGAGCCAGCCGGTGATGGCGTGCGCGCGCTCGTCCGCGTACGCCTCGGCCTCGGACAGCAGCCCGGCGGCCACCATCTGGGCGGCCCAGGAGTCGTCCTCGGTGAGCCGGGCGGGCTGGGTGGCGCGGTCGTCGGGCACCCAGTAGGCGCGGCTGTCCCCGACCCAGCCGATGGTCAGCAGATCGCCGGTGATGACCGCGCTGACGATGGTGCAGGCGGGGGCGTTCTCCTGGTGGTAGCGGCTGTGTTCGCGCGGCTGGTGCCCGGGGGTGGCCAGCGAGCTGACGGCCTCGGCGGCCCTGACGATCGCCTGGTGGGTGGCCTCGCGGGCCGGGGTGCCCTGGGCCAGCGCCTCCTCCAGGCAGGCCAGGGCGCTGGCGGCCGCGGCGGTGGACGCCTCGTCGGAGCGGGCCGCGGACGACACGCCGTCGCAGACGACGGCGGCGACGGCCGGACTGCCGTCCGGGAGGGCCGTGGTGGACACGGCGTAGGCGTCCTCGTTGCGATGGTGGCGCAGGCCTCGGTCGCTGACCGCGGCGACGCCTGCCGTCTGGTGCTCCATGTGATCCCGTTCGCGCGGCTGTGCATGCCCGCAGTGTTCGCAGTACCCGTCTTTGTCGATCATGCCGGACCGGCAGGCCGCGCAGGGAGGTGCGGTGCCGGCCGGCTCCGTCGCGTCGTGTGCCGTCTGCACGGGCACTCCGGCGGAGCCCGGTGGGGCGAGCCGGTAGTCGCCCGCCGCCGGGCCGTCGGCCGGGTGCGGCTGCCGCCGCCCCGCGCCGCCGGGCACCGCCGGTGCCGCCGAGAGGTCCGCACCGCAGCGCCCGCAGAAGTTGTCGGCCGGGTCGAGCGGTTCACGGCAGGCGGGACACACCGTCAGCTGTGCGGGTTGCGGCAGTTGCGACATCGATCACACCCATGTCCTGGGGCGGAAGCGGTTGGCCCGCTCCACCAGTTCGATCCTCTCCTCGCCGCGCTGGGCGAGGCGCGCAAGCACCCGGTACGAGCGCTCGAGCCCGAAGCGCAGCTCCCGCTCGCCCACTCCGCTGCCGAGCAGGGTGAGCGCGCCCGGCCCGGCAGCGCCGCCCGGGCTGCCGGAGAGCACCCAGTCCAGCGCGGTGCCCAGCACCTCGGTGGACAGCCGCTCGCGGCGCACCGCGTCCAGCCCGAAGTCGGCGAGCCGCTCCACCTGCCCGGCGGCGGCCTGCAGATCCTCCCGCAGCCACTCCTGCGGGGAACGCCGGCGCAGCCGGGCGCGCACCGCCGCGACCCGGGCCGCGGTGAAGTGGATGGAGGCTTCCGGTACGGACTCCAGCGTGCTCACCGCGCCGGGGCGGTCCCCGGCGGCGAGCAGCACCCGGGCGAGCCCGAAGGCGGCGCTGACGAAGCTGCGGTCGGTGCTCCACACCAGGCGGTAGTACTCGGCGGCGTTGTCGAGCTGGCCGAGCACCTCGGCGCACACGCCGAGCGCCAGCTTGGGCGCGGGCTCGCCGGGGAAGGCGTCGTAGACGGCGTCGAAGGACAGGGCGGCGGTCTCGTGGTCGCCGATGACCAGCGAATGCAGGCCGCGGTACCAGATGATGCGCCAGTCGTCCGGGTATTCGCTCTCCAGGCCGGCGAGTGCCCGGGTGGCGTGGGTCTCCTCGCCCAGCTCCAGCTGGGCCCGGTGGCGGCGCAGCCGCAGCTCCAGCGAGCCGGTGGGCGCGGCCTGGAGCGCCGCGTACAGCTCGGCGGGCTTGGTGGCCAGCAGGCCGGCCAGGAAACCGGCGTTGGGGTCGGCCGGATCGACCAGGGGCACCGGCAGGGCGAGGGCGGTGGCCCGGGCGTCCAGCGGGACGAGGGCGGCGGCCGGGGCCGGGCTGGGCGGGAGTGCGGGGGGCGAACCGGCCTGCGGCAGCGCCTGCTGCCGCGGCAGCGCGGTCCGGCGGGCGCCCAACTCCGAGGGATCGCCGGTCTGTTCCTCGAAGAGCGTGCTGTCCACGACCCGTGGCTCCGGCCCGAACAGCGTGGACAGCGCGGGCCGCGGCTTGCCCGACTGCAGCGCCACGACCTCGCGCAGCACTCCGGTCAGCTGGTCCGCCATCTCGGCGGCCGAGGCGAACCGGCGCTCCGGGTCGGGGTCGGTGGCCCGCACCAGCAGCCGGTAGAAGGACTCGTAGCGGGCGAAGACCTCGATGTTGTCGGGGTCCGGCAGGCTGTCCACGAAGACGTTGGTGTAGCCCTGGAAGTCGAAGGTGAGGACGGCCAGGGTGCGGGCGACGGTGTAGAGGTCGGAGGCGACGGACGGGCCGACCTCGGCGACCTCCGGGGCCTGGTAGCCGACCGTGCCGTAGATCGCGCTGTCGTGGTCGTCCATCCGCCGGACCGCGCCCATGTCGATGAGCTTGAGCTGGTCCTGCTGCTGTATGGCGTTGTCCACCTTGAAGTCGCAGTACAGCAGGTTGCGGCTGTGCAGGTGGCCGAGCGCCTCCAGTGCCTCGATGCCATAGGCACAGGCCTGTTCGACCGGCAGCGGGTCGCGGCGGCCCTCCGGGGTGCGCCGCTCGTTGGCGATCTCCTTGAGGGACTTGCCGCCCACGTACTCCATGACGATGTAGCCGTCGAGGCTGCCCGTCCGCTGGTCGAGGTGCTCGACGAAGTTGTAGATGCGGACGATGTTGGAGTGCTCGATCTCGGCGAGGAAGCGCCGTTCGGAGAGGGCGACCGCGAGCGCGTCCTCGTCGCCGGTGTCGAGCAGGCCCTTGAGCACCACCCAACGGTCGGACACCGCACGGTCTATGGCCAGGTAGATCCAGCCCAGGCCGCCGTGCGCGAGACAGCCCACCACCTCGTACTGCCCGTGCACCACATCGCCCGGACCGAGCTTGGGGACAAAGGAGTACGGGTGGCCGCACTTGGTGCAGAAGCCTTCCGTGCGGCCCGGGAGGTCGCCGCGCGAACGCCCCACCGGCGCACCGCAGTCGCTCTTGCTGCAGTACCGCTTGCGCTCGGGCACCTCGGGGTTCTGCAGCACCGCCGCCCGCGGGTCGGGGCGTGGCACGCCCGGCATGCTGACCAGCCCGGCGCCGAGCTTGTTGCGGGCGGACGCCGCGGAGCCCGAGGTCGCGGAGGAGCGCACCGACACCGGGGACGAGCCCTCCGAACCGCCGGACAGCGAGTGCGACAGCCGCCCCGACACCGACCGGCGCGAGGAGGAGGAGCGCGTCGAGCGCGAGGACGGCGCGGAGCCCCGGGAGCTGTGCCCGGCGCCGATCCCGCCGCCCGCCATGCCGGTGGGCGGCGAGGAGATCATTCCGCTGGGCGAGACGACCGGCGCCAGCCCACAGGTGTCGCAGTACAACTCGCCGCCGCCGACGTCCTCGTACGATCCGTCGCAGCCCGGCCGCTGACAGGCATTGCTCATGATTCCCCCCTACGGTCGTTGATGCCCTGGCCGGCGCCGCCGGTGGGCGGTGACAGCGCCATCGCCATCGCCTGCTGGTAACGCAGCACGGCCTGCTGGGCGGCCACCAGATCACAGGGCGCGCTCCACAGCATGCGGCGGGCCACGTCATAGCGCTCGATGAGGAAAGGGTCCTCCGCCAGCCCGTGGCGGGCGGCCTTGGCCTTGTATGCGTCGAGGCGGCCGCGCAGCTCGGCCCGGACGGCCAGCGGTGCGGTCACCGCGGTCAACGACTCGCGGGCGCGCAGGAGTTCCTCCTCGGCGCGCTGCTCCAGGCCCTCCAGCAGTGGCGAGAGGCGGTGCCACTGGGCGCGTCTGCGGTGCTCGGCGGCGGCCGACAGCTGTTCGTACAGTGCGGTCGGCGGGCCGGACACGGCGGGCACCACAGATGCGGCGATCTTGGACAGCACCTCGATCCGGGCCTGGCGGGCCTCGCCCAGGGTGCGGTCCGCGCGGGAGAGCACATCGCGCACCCGCATCAGCCGCTGCTCGGCGTCCTGCCGCACGGCGAGCACAGCCTCGATCTCGCGCCGCACCTCCTCCAGGGCGCGGGCCGCGCGGTCGTAGCGGCCGGTGTCGGGGCGGCCGCCGCCCGGGGCGGAGCTGGGCGAGGCGCCGGTCCAGAAGGCGAGCGGATCGGATATCACCTCGGACCGCAGGGCGGCCAGCTCCTCGGTGATCCGCTCCAGGTCGTCTCCGGAGGGGTGTTCGCCGGGGCGCACCCCCACCGAGTGGGCCAGTGAGCGGGTGCGCTGGAGTTCGGCCGCCAGCAGGTCGATGCGGGCGGGCAGCGCGGACCACACGGCGTCGGCGATGACGACCACGTCGAGCGCCTCGGCGTACCAGCCGTTCATCCGGTCGACGAGCTCCTGCAGGCTCAGCTGTTCGCTGAGCCGGGCGCCGCCCAGGACGTTCATGGTCGCGGTGGGGCTGCCGCCGGGCAGCGTGACCCGCTCGCCGCGCAGCAGGTCGGTGAGTTCGCCGAGTTCGCTCTGGGTGGGCCAGCGGCGGCGGGCGCGCAGTTCGCGGGCCGCGGTGAGTGCGGTGGTGTAGGCGTCGAAGTACGCCCACAGCCGGGTGATGAGCTGTTCGGCGACCGTCCACCGGCTCTTGGTGACGCCGCTGAGCGAGGCGCCCTCCAGCAGCCGGCGGCCGGCGTGGTCCTGGAGGGCGAGCAGTGAGGACTCGACGGCCTCGTGTTCCGCGCCGAGCCTCGCCAGCGCACGGTCCACCTCCTCACGGCTCAGAGCCGGCCCGGTGGGTCCCGCGACCGCCATCGATCCCCTCTCCTGTCCGCGGCTTGCGCCGCGTCGTCGGGTGGTGCTCCGAAAACCTGTCAGCTGTCCTGCGCTGTGGGGTGTACACAGGTCCGCCGCTTCAAGTCTGCGGCAGACCGTCTCAGTCCTTGTACTTGGGTGCCGGGGGGGCCGTGATGTTGAGATTGGCGGCGGCCAGCCACTTGCGGTAGGCCACCATCCAGGGGCTGTCGGAACCGCCGCGGCGGTAGTCCTCCAGTACTGCGTTGACCCGGCGTACCAGGTCTGTGGCGTCGAGGTTCATCGCCACGCCGTAGAACTCGGTGGTGAACGGTTTGCCGACGAGTCCCACGGACGGGTCCTGGGCCGCCTGCCCGGCGGCCAGGGCGTTGTCGGTGAGCACCGCATCGACCTGGCCGAGCTGGAGCCGCACCAGGCAGTCGAGCTGGTTGGGCACCGGCTGCACGGTGGTGAAGCGCGGGTTCTTCCGCAACTCCTCCTTCAGGGCGGTCTCGGCGGTGGAACCGGTGGCGGCGCACACCTTGCGGCCGTGCAGGGATGCCTCGTCGAACCCCTTGATCGTGGTGTCCTTGGGGGCCAGCAGCTGCTGGCCCGCCTCGAAGTAGGCGGTGGAGAAGGAGACTTCGCCGATGCGCTCGCAGTTGACGGTCATGGTGCGGGCGACGATGTCCACCTTGCCGGCCTTCAGCGCGGGGATGCGCTGGCTGGTGGGGATCGTCAGGAAGGTGACCTTGTCCGGGTCGCCGAGGATCTCCTTGGCGATGGCCCGCACCAGGTCGATGTCGAAGCCGTTCAGCTCGCCGGTGGCCGGGTCGCGGAAGCCCCAGAGGTAGCTGTTCTGGTCGACGCCCGCGATGAGCCTGCCGCGCGCCTTGATCCGCTGCACGGCCGTGCCGTCCGCGGTGGACGGCCGCAGGCTGGCCTCCGGGTCCGTGCACTGCTTGGTGGCGGCCGGGATGAGGGGCGTCGCCGCCCGGGCGGGGGCCGTGCGGCCGGGACCGGAGGCATGGGTGGGCAGCAGGGTGGCGGCCAGCGCGGCCAGCGCACAGACAACGCCCGCCGCCACGGCCGCCGTCTTCGAACTCATGACCCTACGCTCGCGCATGCTGTCGCCTCCCCTGGTCATCGGTACTCCGTCAGTCTGCGGCCGATGCCGAGCACCGTGCCCAGCACCCCCAGTACGGCCAGCGCCCCGGCCCCCAGGGCCAGGCCGGTGAGGGCCCCGCGGCCCTGGTCGGCGTACCGGTGGAACTCGCCCTGTTCGTGGTCCAGCGCCTTGCGCAGCTCGGTGTCCACCCGGTCGAAGGACTCGCCAGTGCTGTTCTTTTCGTCGAAGGACTCGCCGGTGCTGTTCTTTTTGCCGATCACCTGCGGCAGCGCCTTGTCGTAGAGCCCGGCGTCGTCGGTGGCCCGGGCCGTCAGGTGCCGCTGCTGCCACTCCCGTACGCCCTGGATCGCCTGGTGCACCGCCTCGCGGCCGGTGTCGCCGTCCGCGAGATCGTAGGCCCGGGCCAGCAGGCTCCCGCCCACCGCGGCGTCGCCGTGGTCCTCGCCCTGATCGCCGACCAGGGCGCCCATGTTGGTGCGGTAGTCCTCCTCGTACTTATCGGTGTTCTTCGCGGTGAGGACGGCGCCGCGGGCCACCAGGGTGAGGTTCTCCGCGCCGCGCGCCTGGAGCGAGCTGATCCGGGCGGTGTTGAGCACCTGCAGCGATTTGGCGCCATGCGTGGAGGAGTCTGTCAGGTCGGCGCGGGCCACCGCATGCCCGACGGTCAGCCACAGCAGCGCCACCGCGGTGGCGGCGGTGGCGGCCAACAGGCCCTGGTTGAACACCCGGTTGGTGCGCCGGTAGTGGCGGCGCTGGGTCCAGCCGAGCGCGCCGAGGGCGAGCACCCCGGTCGCCAGCGCGGCCCATGGCCAGGACTTGGCGTCGCCGTAGTCGGCGCCGAGCCGGGCGGTCTCGGCCTCGTAGAGCCGGCGGGCGGCGGGCAGCAGCTCCACCCGCATCTGGTCGCTGGCGTACCGCAGATAGGCGCCGCCCAGCGGCAGGCCCTTGCGGTTGTTGGCGCGTGCGGAGGCCACCAGGTCGGTGTAGACCGGGAGTTGCCGGTTGATGGTGGCTATCTGCTGCCGCTCGGTGGCCGAGCCGCCGGCGTTGGCGGCCGCCTTCACCAGGAGCTCGGACGCGGTGGAGATGTCCTTCTCATAGCGCTGCCGGACCGTGGGCGGCTCCTGGCCGCCCGCCAGGAAGCCGGTGGCGGCGGTGGTGTCGGCATCGGCGAGCGAGCGGTAGATGTCCGCGGCCGCGGCGCTCAGCGGCTGGCTGTGGTCCACCACCGCATCGGCCGCCGTCGAGCGGCTGGAGACCTGCCAGGCGGTGACCGCGCCGAACACCACCAACAGCACCGCCAGGACCGCGCCGATGACCCGCAGCCGCCCGGGCTCGGTCGTGGTCGCGGCCGTCCGCATCCGGGTGAGGCCCTCGCGGAACAAGGCGAGCCCCGGGCGTGGGCCCGGGGCGGTGCCGGCCTGTTGCGGTGGTGACACGTGCCCCCCCTTGGTCGCTGGTGGCGCCCCGCCGCCCCTGGTGCGGGGCGGGTACGGAAGCCTGGCCAGCAGTATGGCCGCAGGGACTGACAAAAACACCGGTTATGCAGTGATCTTGTTCAGATCGCGATCTTCACCGAGGTCCGCGCGGGCCTTCCGTTTGCGTTCACGCACGCCGGACGTGAAACGGTTCCGCGCCCGGGGATCAGGCCCGGTCGTAGGTGTAGAACGCGGTGTGGTTCAGCAGGTCCGCCGGGGTGATGTTGTTCCACGGCTTCATGGTCTTGTCGAGGTCCACCACATTGGGGACGGCGCTGCCCGGCAGATAGGGCGAGCCGGGATGCCTGCGCTGCCAGTCCGCCCACAGCTTGTCTATGAAACAGTGGTGCAGCCAGAAGACCGGGTCGTTCGGCGACACACCGGTGGCCATCTGGCCGCCTATCCACACATGGACGCGGTTGTGCAGGTTCACCCCGCGCCACCCCTCCAGGTGGTTCCGGAAGCCGTTGGAGGCGCTGTTCCAGGGGGCCATGTCATAGGTGGACATGGCGAGCACCGAGTCCACCTCGGCTCTGGTGGGCAGTTGGGCGACCGAGGCACCCAACTCGCGCTGGAGATACGGGCGGTTGTCGACGCTCACGGATATCGGCCACTTGCCGCCGCCATAGGCGAACGGGCCGGTGGTCACCTGGCTGTCGCGGGACCGGCCGTTGCCGCCGAGGAAGTCGGCGCCCCAGAGGGAGGCGCCGGTGGTGCGGTCCACGGTCCAGTCCCAGTAGGGGATCGTCACCGAGGAGTCCACGGACTGCAGCGCCTGCTCGAACTGGATCAGGAACCGGCGGTGCCAGGGGAGGAAGGAGGGCGAACGGTGGCCCACCCGCTCGCCGTTGTCGGTGTCGCTCACGATGAACGAGTTGTGGGTCTTGACGAAGTCGTCATAGCGCCCGCTGCGCTTGAGCTCGAGGAGCGCGTTGACGAAGGCCCGCTTCTCGGTGGCCGGGAGCTCCGCCTGGTTCTTGCGTACTGCCATGGGGGTGTCCTTGTAGTGTCGGGGTTGCCGGGGTTGCCGGGGTTGCCGGGGTTGCCGGGGCCGGATGAACGGCAGCCGGTCAGGCGGTGACGATCGGGACGAGCGTGGCGCCCCGCAGCTTGTCGACGGCGGCGCGGGCCACGGCATGCGGGTCGGCGAAGGTCTGGTAGTGGTTGACCACGCTGATCCAGGTGCCGTCGGCGTTCTGCATCAGGTGCAGTTCCTGGTCGTCGATGAAGACGGAGAAGCCGCCGCCGTGATGGGCGCCGTGGCTGCCCGGCTCGGCGGCCTTGCCGACGATGTGGCGGCCCTGGTACAGCTCGTCGAAGGGCATGGGCAGCTGGCCCATGTGGCCGTCGTGGCCCATGTGGTCCATGTCCATGGCGGGTGCGGCGGAGGCCACCGCCGGAGCGGCCAGCGCGACACCTGCCGCGGCAGCGGCAGCGGCGGTTCCCCTGAGCACAATGCGACGGGTGGGGTTGGAAGACATACGGATATCCCCTCGGGAAACGGTGTCCGGAGCAGGAGTTGTCACGAAAATTCGGGAATGCCCTTATGTCGGACGGCTTTTCCCGATGTGTCTTGGCGTGCCTGGTATTTCGTGATCAATCCATGCAGGGCGGATGCTCGCACGCCCGTGCTGAGGGGCAGAAATGGTTGGCCCGAATACGGACATTCGGTGTATGAACGGTCAACCAATGCCGGGGCAGGAATTTCTGCCCATTCCCGCTATTGACGCAAGCGTCAGAAGGATCTTCATCAATTGATGATCGCGACGGGAAGATCTTCGGCGAATGCCGCCGTGCGGTGACGCCTCTCACGACGTGAACATGGCGTGAACCGGTACCGGACTCAGCCGAACCGCGCGCGCAGCCGCGCGTACGCGGCGTCCTTCGCCCCGGCCCGGTCCAGGGCCAGCAGCCCGGCGCCCAGTACCGGCGGCGCGCCGACCACCACCGGTACGGCCCGCGGCGCGCGCTCCGCCAGCAGTCCCACCACCTGGTCGTGCAGCAGCGGATGACGCGCCGCCAGGATGCTGCCGCCCAGCACCACGGGCGCCTCGGCGCCCAGCAGATCCAGCCGGCTGAGGGCGATCGCGGCCATGGCGACGACCTCCTCCCCCTGCCGGTCCACGATCGTCCGCGCGATCGGGTCACCCTCGGCGGCCACCGCGAAGAGCACCGGCACCAGTTCGTGCCGCCGCACCACCGGCAGCACTCCCAGATGCAGGGCCTCCACCAGCTCCGTCATGCTCGCCAGCCCGAAGTGCGCGGGCAACGCCCGGGCGAGCACGGTCGGTTCACCCCGCCCGTCATGCGCGCGCGCCGCCCACCACAGCGCCTCGGCGGCCAGATGCGCCCCGCCTCCCCAGTCGCCGGACAGCCGCCCCAGGGCGGGGAAGCGGGCGCTGCGCCCGCCCGGGGCCAGCCCCGCGCAGTTGATGCCCGCCCCGCACACCACCGCCACGCCCCTCGGCTCCGGGCCGTCCGGCAGCCCGGCGCGCAGCAGGGCGAAGGCGTCATTGACGACGGTGACCGTACGGCCCCAGCCGCGGCCCTCGAGCTGCTCCGTCAACCGCTCCACCTCGATGGGCAGATCGGCGTTGGCCAGGCAGGCCTGGACGTGCGTCACCTCCGGCGGCATCGGCAGCCCCGCCCGGCCGGCCACCGCCGCGACCAGCCGGGCCAGGGTGCCCACCGCACGTTCGGTGCCCACCGCCGGCGGGCGGAACCCTCCGCCGCGGGCGGTGGCCAGAACGGTGCCGTCGGTGTCCAGCAGGGCCACGTCCGTCTTGCTGTTGCCCGCGTCGATGGCGAGCAGAGTGCCGCTCAGGCCCACGCCAGATGCTCCCGGTTGTGCGCGATCAGCTCGTCGGTCAGCTTGTCCGCATACTCGATCTGGCCGATCAGCGGGTGGGCCAGCAGCGCCGCGAAGACCCGGTCCCGTCCGCCCTCGAGCGCCGCCGTCAGCGCCAGCCGCTCATAGGCGGTGACGCTCGCCACCAGCCCGGCGTACAGCGGCTCCAACGGGCGTACCGGCAGCGGGTGCGCGCCCCGTGCGTCCACCGCGGCGGGCACCTCGATGACCGCGTCCTCGGGCAGGAACGGCAGGGTGCCGTCGTTGAACGCATTGACCACTTGTACGTCGCCGGTGTCGAGCAGCAGCGAGGAGGCCAGCGCGACCGCCGCCTCCGAGTAGTAGGCGCCGCCCCGCCTGGCCAGCAGCTCCGGCTTCTCGTCGAGTGCCGGGTCGGCGTACTGGGCCAGCAACTCGCGCTCGATCGCGGCCACCTCCGCCGCCCGTGACGGCTTGGCCCGCAACTCCCGTACCACTGCGTCGTGTTGGTAGAAGTAGCGCAGATAGTACGAGGGCACCGCCCCCAGCCGGTCCAGCAGCTCGCGCGGCATCCGCAGGTCGTCCGCGACCGCCGCGCCGTGCTCGGCCAGCAGCCGGGGCAGCACATCGGTGCCGTCGATGTGCACCGCCCGCTCCCAGCTGAGGTGGTTGAGCCCCACATGCTCCAGTGCCACCCGGTGCGGCGGGACGCCGAGCAGCTTGGCGAACTTCCGCTGGAAGCCGATCGCCACATTGCACAGCCCGACCGCCCGGTGCCCGGCGGTCAGCAGTGCGCGGGTCACGATGCCGACCGGGTTGGTGAAGTCCACGATCCAGGCCCGTGGGTTGCGGCGCCGTACCCGCTCGGCGATGTCGAGCACCACCGGCACCGTGCGCAGGGCCTTGGCGAGCCCGCCCGCGCCCGTGGTCTCCTGCCCCACGCACCCGCACTCCAGCGGCCAGGTCTCGTCCTCGTTGCGGGCCGCCTGCCCGCCGACGCGCAGCTGGAGCAGCACGGCGTCCGCGCCGTCCACCCCCGCGTCGAGGTCGGCGGTGCAGGAGATCCGGCCCGGATGGCCCTGCTTGGCGAAGATCCGCCGGGCCAGCCCGCCGACCAGGGCCAGCCGGTCCGCCGCCGGGTCGATCAGCGCCAGCTCGGTCAGCGGCAGCACCTCGCGCAACCGGGCGAAGCCGTCGATGAGTTCGGGGGTGTAGGTCGAGCCTCCGCCGACCACTGCGAGCTTCATGAGCACCGGGCCTTTGTCCGAGGTGGGGTCTGTCTCACGTCCGAGGTATCCGAGGTATCCGAGGTAGGAGTCTGTCTCAGGTGGTGTCGAAGACGGTCCGGCGGGCGCCGGCGAGCGCGGTCCGCAGCGCGCCGGTGAGGATCGGGGAGCCCTCGACGCTGCTCAGCCGCAACTGGGGCCGGGGCAGGGCCAGTCCGGTCAGCTCCTCCTCGACCACCGCCCGCAGCCGCTCGCCGCCCGCCCGGCACACCGCGCCGGAGAGCACCACGAGCTCCGGGTCCACCACGGCGACGACCGCCGCCAGCCCGGTGGCCAGCCGCCGTCCCAGCTCGGTGAGGACGGCGTCACCGGGGCCCGGCGTGGCGGCCGCCCGGGTCAGGGCCTCGGTGGCGGTGGCGGCCGCCAGGCCGCGCGCCCGGGCGAGTCGGAGCACCGCGGGGGCGCCGATGAGCTCCTGGAAGCCGCCGCAGGAACCGTCCGCTCCGCCGTCGCGCTGCAGTGGCGAACCGGGCAGCGGCAGATAGCCGATCTCGCCCGCGCCGCCGGTCGCGCCCCGCAGCGGCCTGCCGCCGATCACGATGGCGGCGCCCACGCCCCGGTCGGCCCAGAGCAGGACGAAGTCCTCGAAGTCCCGGGCCGCGCCGTGGTGTTGCTCGGCGACGGCGGCGAGGTTGACGTCGTTCTCGACGACCACGGGTGCCCCGGTCGCCTCGGCGAGGTCGGCGCGGAGCGTGCGGGACTGCCAGCCCGGCAGGTGCGGCGCGTAGCGCAGCGTCCCGGTGCGCGGATCGAGTGCGCCGGGGGTGCCGATGACGGTGCGGTGCAGCGCGTCCCGGTCGAGCCCGGCGTCGGCGAGCGCCGCGGCGACGGCCGCGGCGGCGCGCTCGGGGGTCGCCTCTGCCACGAGGCGGTGCCGGCCGGTGATGCGGCCGGTGATGTCCGCGACGGCCGCCGTGATCCCGTGCGGGTGCACGGTGAGCGCGGCGACATGGGCGATGGCCGGATCGACCTCGTACAGCTGGGCGTTGGGGCCGGGCCGGCCGGTGAGATTGCCGGTGCGGCGGACCAGGCCGCCGGTCTCCAGCCGGGCGAGCAACTGGGCGGCGGTGGGCTTGGACAGCCCGGTCAGCTCGCCGAGCCGGGTGCGGGTCAGCGGGCCGTGGGCGATGAGCAGCTCGAGCGCGGTGCGGTCGTTCATGGCCCGCAGGAGGCGCGGCGTTCCGGGAGGTCCGGCCAAGACGGCTGCCCATCTGTCGGAGGACTGTTGAAAGGACCGTGAGGGCTGCTGAGAAGACTGTTAGGAAACTTTCCTATTGGTCTCCGGGAACGCTAACCACGCCCCCGCACCACGTCAATGGGGACTACAAACAAAAGCGCCCCGGTGCGGTCCGCGCCGGGGCACTCGCTCGACTGCTCACTTGTCCAGGGGAGCCCCCGGCGGCTGTGTCGGTATCGGCGCCGTGGCCATCGACTGCGGGGAGTTCGGGTTGCCGAGTGCCGAGGGGGCCGTCACGCTTGCGCCGGCATCGGCACCGGGCTCGTCCTCCGGCGCGGGCTGGGCGGCGCCCAGGCGGATGCCCGCCGCGTCCAGCGCGCCCTTGATCCGCCAGCGCAGCTCGCGCTCGACCGCCGCCGATTCGCCCGGTGCGGTCTTGGCCTGGACGCGGACCACCACCGAGTCCAGGGCCAGCGAGTCCAGGCCCATCACCTCGACGGGCTCCCAGAGCTTCTCGTCCCAGGGCGCGCTCTTGGCCATCTCCTCGCCCACCTGCGCGATCACCTCGCGGGCCCGGCCGAGGTCCTCGTCATAACGCAGGGTGACATTCACCTCGGCGGTGGCCCAGCCCTGGCTGAGGTTGCCAATGCGCTTGACCTCGCCGTTGCGCACGTACCAGATGGCGCCGTTGGCGCCGCGCAGCTTGGTGACCCGCAGCCCGACCTCGACGACCGTGCCGGTGGCCACCCCCGCATCGATCTCGTCCCCGACCCCGTACTGGTCCTCCAGGATCATAAAGACGCCGGACAGGAAGTCGGTGACCAGATTCCGGGCGCCGAAACCGATGGCGACACCCGCCACGCCCGCGCTGGCCAGCAGCGGAGCAAGGTTGATCTTGAGCACGGAGAGCACCGTCAGCGCCGCCGTGCCCATGATCAGGAACGAGGTGACGCTGCGCAGCACCGAGCCGATGGCCTCCGAGCGCTGCCGGCGGCGCTCGGCGTTCACCAGCAGCCCGCCCAGGGCCGTGTGGTCGACCGCCTGGGCGGTGCGGTTCATCCGGGCGATGAGCTTGGTGATCGCGCGCCGTATCAGCGAGCGCAGGACGACCGCGATCACCAGGATCAGGATGATGCGCAGACCGTTGCTGAGCCAGATGGACCAGTTCTCCTCGACCCAGCCCGCGGCGTTGTCCGCCGTCCGCTGCGCCTCGTGCAGGGAGGAGTCGGGGGTCCCTCCGGCACGAGCGGAGCCGAGAGCTTGGGGGAGGGGCGTCGAGTCGGTGGCTGCCACGGCAGCGGACCAGAACACAGCGGAAACCCTTCGTGATGGACTCACCCGTGTCGGGCGGCGACGCGGGCAGACCCACCACACTAACGGGGCAGGACGGGTGGTCCGTTGTTGTGTTCGAAGTGGGGCGAATCCTGGGCGGGGATGACCGAGGTGTGTCACAAAACACCTGTGACCCGTTACCCGCCGATGGTGGCGCCACGGCCGGGGACCAGGGGACACTTGCAGGAGATCGTCCCGGCGCGAGCCACGCGCCGCCGGCGTACAAGGAGGCATCCGTGCCGCACGTCCTGGTCCTCAACGCGTCGTACGAGCCGCTCGGCGTCGTACCGCTCCGCCGCGCGCTCATACTCGTCCTCAATGAGAAGGCCATCAGTCTCGAGGACACCGGCGCCTATCTGCACAGCGCAACCTGCACCATCCCCGCACCCAGCGTCGTCAGGCTCAAGCGCTTTGTGCGAATCCCCTTTCGGGGCCCCGTTCCGCTCACCCGTCGTGCACTCTTCGCCCGTGACGGCGGGCGCTGCGCGTACTGCGGTGGCGTCGCAACCAGCGTCGATCACGTCATCCCGCGCAGCCGAGGCGGCCAGCACGCCTGGGAGAACGTGGTGGCGGCGTGCCGCCGCTGCAACCACGTCAAGGCCGACCGCCATGTCTCCGAACTGGGCTGGCGGCTCCGCCATCAGCCCGCGCCGCCCTCGGGCCTCGCCTGGCGCATCATCGGCACAGGGCATAGGGACCCGCGCTGGTTGCCTTACTTGGAGGCATACGGCGCGGAAGACGCGATGGCCCGGATCGACGGCATCTCTGCCTGAGAGGACCGGGCCATCGTCGTATGCGGGCGGTGGCCCGGTCCCTTGTGGTGCCCTCGGGCGCGAAGACGCCGCTCGGCGAAAAGAACCCCATTCAACAAACGGACCGAAGTCCGCTAAGCTAAGCGGACTGCAGTCCGAATGTGGCTGCGGTGCATCAGCGATCAGCTGCGTCAGCCAGGGAGTTGAGATGTCGCGTATTCGTCGCCGTTGGAAGCCGGCCCTGTTGGGGGCCATGGCCTTGGGCGTCACCCTGAGCGGAGTCGCCTCCGCGCAGGGTGAACCGGTCTCCGCCGCGCACCGGAAGGTCGTCTACAAGCACCACCGCCATGGGGTTGGCACTCCGTGCGAGGGCCTGAAGGGGTGCACCTACACCCAGCTCTCGGGGAACCCCAAGACCGGCCCGTCGGAGGCCATGTTCGTGCTCAAGGCGGGGACGCCGTTCTCTCCCCACTGGCACACCAGCCCGGAGCGGGTGGTCGGGGTTTCCGGCACCATGCTCTGGAACGTCAAGGGCCACAAGACCTTCCGGGTCGGCGCCGGGGACTACCTGAACTACCCGGGCAAGGCGGTGCATTGGGGCAAGTGCGCTCCGGGCGCCGACTGCGTCTACTACGTCTACGACGAACTGCCCTACGACTTCCACCCCGCCGGGCGGTAGCCGCTCCAGCTCCTCGGTGCGGGGAACATCGGCCCGTTCAGCGGGAGCGCCGGTCGATGAGCACCGCCAGACCGTCCAGGATGCGCTGCAGGCCGAACTCCCAGGCCTGGTCCCGCTCGCCGGACCGGTCAGCCGAGGCGAGCGCGGCGGTGAGCGCGGGAAAGCGCTCACCGTGCTCCCGCATCAGCTCCCCGAGGATGGCGCCGAGCTGCTCCTCGGGGTCGCCCGCCGGGCCTGACGCGCGGGCCTGCTGGGCGATTCCCCGCGCATGACCGGCGAGCAGCACGGTGGCGTCCACCCGCTCGGCACCGCTGAGGGCCGTCCCGTCCAGTGCGGAGACGGCCCGTTCCATCCAGGTCAGCTCGGTGGGGCCCATGACCCGGGGGCCGACGGTGGCGTCCAGCACCCAGGGGTGCCCGCGGAAGCCGGCGAACAGCCGGTGGGCCCAATCCTCGAGCTGCTCCCGCCAGCCGCCGTGCTGCTCGTCTCCGGCCGGGGCCGGACCGAGGGCGGCATCCACCATCACGGCCACCAACTCGGCCTTGCCGGGCACATATCGGTAGAGCGCCATCTTGGTGACGTCCAGCAGGGCGGCCACCCGCTGCATGGACACGGCCGCCAGACCCTCGGCATCGGCGATCTTGATCCCGGCCTCCGCGATGCGGTCGAGGTCGAGTGTCGGCTTGGGGCCCCGCGCGGGTCCGGGGCGGGAGCCCCACAACAACCGTGCCGTCTCGGCATGTTTCTCGCCCATATGCGGCGCCCTTTCCTCTTCGGTCTTGCCCGGCCGACTGAACTGTGTCTAAGGTACACAGTAATTAACCGTGTCCATCGGACGCAGTTCTCATGGGGGAGTGACCAATGGGCAACAAGACCGTCCTCATCTCCGGCGCCGGCGTCGCCGGCCCGGCGCTGGCCTACTGGCTGGGGCGGTACGGCCTCCGGCCCACGGTCGTCGAGCTGGCCCCCGCCCTGCGCGGCGGCGGCCAGGCCGTCGACTTCCGCGGTGAGACACATCTGACCGTGCTGGAACGGATGGGCATACTGCCCGAGCTGCGCCGGATCCAGACCGGCGGCGGCCCGATCAGCTTTGTCGACGAAGTCGGCCGGCAACTGCTGCACCTCCCGGCCGAGTTCGCCGGCGGCGAGCTGGAGGTACTCCGCGGCGACCTGGCCCGGGTGCTGTACGAGCACGGCCTGCCCCGCACCGAGTACATCTTCGGCGACTCGATCACCGCCCTCACCGAGACCCCGACCGGCGTCCGGGCCGACTTCCGCAACGGCGCCTCACGCGAGTTTGACCTGGTGATCGGCGCGGACGGGCTGCACTCCAATGTCCGCCGCCTCGCCTTCGGCCCCGAGCAGGCATACGTACGCCACCTTGGCCACTACGCCGCCACCTGGGAGCTGCCCAACTACCTCGGCCTGCGGGGGACTTCGATCGGCTACAACACCCCGGGCCGATTCGCCTCCATCGGCGCCGGCCACGCAAACCCCGAGCCGGCGGGGGCCTTCTTCGTCTTCGCCGCCCCCGAGCTGTCGTACGACCGCCAAGACCCGGAACAGCAGAAGCGGCTGATCGTAGACGCCTTCTCCGGCCTCGGCTGGGAGGTGCCACGCCTGCTGGACTCGCTGCGCCAGGCCCCCGAGCTGCACTTCGACTCGATCAGCCGGGCGGATGTGGACACCTGGTCCACCGGGCGGATCGCTCTCGTCGGCGACGCCGCATGCGGGGCCACCATCGGCGGCATGGGCACCGGGACCGCGATGGTCGCCGCCTATGTGCTGGCCGGCGAACTCGCCCGGGCCGACGGTGACCACCGCACCGCCTTCGCCCGGTACGAGGCCCTGCTGCGCGACTACGCCCAGGGCTGCCAGAAGGGCGGCGACCGCACGGGCAAGTTCCTCGCCCCCGGCACGGCAATGGGTCTGCGGCTGCGCAACGGCCTGCTGTCCAGGCCCTTCCTGCTGAACCGGATGCTCGCGGTGGGGCAGAAGGTCAGCAGCGTGGCGGACCTGCCCGACTATCCGGCCGAGCTGCGCCCGGTCGGGCACGGGGGGTGAGTGGTCCCTCTTGGCGAACCCTTGGCGTGTGTCATGTTCGCATTCGGGTACGGTGCATTGCCCGAGCCGGAGATCGAGTTCGCGTGGCCCACGCAACGGCTCGGCGACACATTTGCCAGGAGGACGTCTTGCTTTCTTCGATGCGGAACAGAACATCCCGTCTGCGCGTGGCGGCGGTAGCCGCTTGCGGTGCGGCGCTGGTATTCACGACGGCGGGCGGCGCGGATGCGGCCGCCGCCAAGCCGAACCCGAAGTCCGAGGACGCCCAGATAGCCGCGCTGGTACAGCAGTTGGGCGACAGCGGAATATCCCAGGGCAGCGGATCGGCAAACCTCTCCTCGGGCTCCCTGGCCGCCAAGCTGCGGAGCGACCTGAAGGCGGCCCCGAAGTCGGTGGGCCCCTACAACCTGCCGAAGTGCCAGGGCACGTATAAGTTCTACACGGCCGATGTGACTCTCAATGAGTCGATGCGGAACGGGATTCAGTGGAAGGTCGCCCTGAACAAAAAGGTCAACGGCGGCAAGGACTTTGTCAACTTCAAGACGCAGATCTTCGCCGAGGGCGTCGAGGCCAAGGTCACCCCGGCCCAGCAGAAGCAGAAGCGGACTTACAACTTCCACGGTACGTTGCCGACATCTTTCCCCATGGTTGACAGCAAGGCGAAGTCCACGATTCCGCGTGGGGGATATGTGTCCTTCTTCTGGAGCTGGAAATCCATGTCCAATCCGGATCTGCGGGGTTACCGCTTCACCAACTGCGCGTTCCAGCCGTAGTCTTATGCGGTAGTGGCCTTGTTGCGGCATCGCGGCTGGCGGGTTCGGCCGCCGCGATGCCGATGGCGTTTGGCGTTTATGGGCGACGCGGCATGCGGGGGCGGTCGCGGACCATGGCGCGTAGCCGGTCGACCCGGCTGCGGACGTCCGCGATTTGTGATGGTTCAACCGGGTTTTGTGTGTGGTGGTCGTTGTGGCAGGTGCGGCAGAGGCCGCCGGGGAGGGCTTCGGGCGGGCCGGGGACGGCACAGTTGGTGCATTCCATGGTGAGCGCGGGGTTGGTGGTGGGCGGTACCGGTGGGAGTTCGGGCGGCATTTTGGCGGTGAGGCGTTTGCGGGCGAAGGCGCCTGCGGAGTGGACGGTTTCGGGGAGGCCGGTGGTGAGGGCGCGGGTGAACTCCGCGGTGGGGGTGCCTCGTTGGAACCAGTCGGTGGCGAGGGGTTCGAGGGCGGAGCATTCGGCGGCCGAGAGAGTCATGCGGGGGTCG